>NZ_JANFPJ010000011.1:0-135360 GCF_032227045.1 Pseudidiomarina fusca | reverse complement strand
CTGCCAATGTGGGTTGGCTAAATTATGAACAGCAAAGATCAACAGGCCCTAGTGAAGGAAAGATAACGTTTGCTTTAGCACGGATTGCCATAACTTAGCTCGCCAGTTTAGTGATGATTCACACAAGATATATAGCATATCTTCGACCTGAAGAGCTATGTTATGTCAGCTTTATGACAGTTTCATTACCGTATGTCAGTTTTATGAAATAATCATGACCGATTTATTTCAGCTAACCGCTGCGCTTGTTCAAGTTCAGCTTCTGCATAACGTTGCCATTGGCTTGCGGTGCGCCGTGATTGCTCAAATTCTTTAGCACGTGCAAAAGCTTGCAACGCCGCATTGTAATTTTCTTGATTAAGTTCAGCCATGCCAATCACCAAGTGCATGGTGCCAGGTTGCTGCAGATTTCCCTTGGTTAGCGCAGCTTGCGCTGCAGCAATCGCTGCTTGATGACGCTCGGCATTGAGCAGCACAGTGGCACGTTGAGCGTCTAATTCACCGTCGTCACTAAGCTCAGCTGCCGCAGCTAAGGCTTCCACCGCTTTGTCAGTTTCACGCGCTGCTACCCAAGCTTGCGCCAACATCTTCAAATTGCGTAGGTTGCGCTCAACCTTCTGGTCTGCTAACGCTTGCTCTAACACTCGACCGGATTTGAAGGGTAAGTCACTGAAGAAATAAGTTTGTGCTAGGTTCAATAAATCGGTGCCTTTCACTAAGAAGCCCTGTTGATAGGCTGCCTCTAACATCGCCAGTTGTTTGGCTTCTTCGCCTAGCTGACCATAAACTCCAGCTAGCTGAACCCAATATTCCGGCTTATTATACCAGCGCACCATCTGCTCTAAGACCTTGGCCACCTGGTCTGTTTGCTTCAACTCAAAATAAATAGCACGTTGTAACACCAACCAGTTTTCGTCAGGTATCACAGACTTAGCAACGGCTCCGTCTATCGCCTGAGTGATAGGCATTAAAGCCGCCGCATAATCGCCCGCCTGGTAAAGCGCTTGGGCTTTTAACACAAAAGCTTTGCTATGCTGATCAACCGGCACCAACTGCTGCCAGCGCTCTAAATAACCTAGACTTTGCTGATAGTTACCTTGCCCCAGTGCCAGCTGCGCCAAGCTAAAAAGGGTATTTTGCTCGAGCGCTAGCGGCAGTGCTTCTTCATCAACAACTTTGGCAAAATAGACGATAGCTTGATCGATATTATCCTGGCCATAATGCATGTAGGCATAAAAATTCCACAACATGGCACGTTCATAGCTGTTCATGCTGCTTAGTTTTTGCTCCACCGCTTGCAATACTTGCAAACCTGCTGGAACATCACCTGCATCTGCGAGTTCTTGGGCACGGGCAAGTTGACTATAAACCTGTTCTCTTAGCGCAGGTGTTTTCTTACGCTCTTGAGCCCATGCAGCTTGATTGCTTACTGCAGCTAACAGCACCGTGGCAATAATGGCTACTTTTAATAATTTACCCATAATAACTATCCTCACCATGACCTTAATTATCGGTCAATCGCAAACGTTAAGCGGTTTTGCACCCCAGCAACTTCTACTGCTTCGCCGTTAACCACTCGGGGTTTGTATTTAAATTTCAGCACCGCGTCTAAGGCAGCTTGATCAAAAATACTTTCAGGACTGGCTTCAACCACATAAGGGTCGCGCACTGTGCCCTGTTTGGTGACAGTAAATTCCACCACCACGTAGCCTTCAATCCCTCGTTGTAAAGCCCGGCGTGGATACACAGCTTGTACTTTAACTATTGGTAAATATTCGCCATCGCTGGTATCTAAGCCGATACCGCCCGACAAGCCGGTATCAGCTTGAATATCTGTCGAGAAATCCATCGCGCCGGCGCTGCTATCCATATCGCTACTAGATAATTGCGGCTGAGGCATATCCGGTGGTGGTTGCTCTGGCTCTGGTGGTCGTTTGGGCTTACGTTCTTTCTGTTCCACCACTTCGTCAGGTTTGACGCGGACAAAGTCCAACACACTGCCTTTAGGTGGTTCGCTCATGGCTCCCTCACCACCGGCAATGAGTGACTGCATCAGATAAAACAAGCCCGCAGTTACCGCCAACGCCACCAACAATGCTGCGAAAAATCTAAGCATAACTATTCTTCTTGGGTTGCAATTGAAACATCAAAAACACCGGCAGCACGAGCTGCATCCATCACCTTGATCAAGGTTTCAGTAGTAGCTTTTTTGTCAGCTTGAATCACCACCGAACCTTGCGGATTTTCAGCATATAAACGCTCAATGTTAGCTTGCACAGCACGTGCATCTACCTGGCGCTTGTTAATCCAAATCTCACCGCTATCACTGATAGCTACCAGAATATTAGCGCGGTCTTTTTGCACCGCTGTGGCTGCTTCCGGGCGGTTCACATCAATCCCTGACTCTTTTACAAAGCTGGCAGTCACAATGAAGAAAATCAGCATAATAAAGACCACGTCCAACATCGGGGTCATATCAATCTGCGCTTCTTCTTCATCCATCAAATTAGCAAAATGTTGTTTCATCAGAAATTACCTTTAGTGGTGTTCTAGCAAGAGTCGGTCTTCAAGCTTTAAACGTTCGCGTTTTGCCGTGCGTTGGAGCCAGGTGGTCGCAAAAACCCCAGACAGTGCCCCAACCATGCCTGCCATGGTAGGTATGGTTGCTTTCGATACCCCAGCGGCCATCGACCTTGCATTGCCGGTACCAGCAACTGCCATCACATCAAAAACTTCAATCATGCCGGTCACAGTACCCATCAAGCCCAATAGCGGACACAGGGCCACCATGGCTTGTAACACGGCAAGATTGCCTCCTAGCGCCAGCGATACTCGTGAAATCATCGCTTGCCGTATTTGTTCCGCATTCCAAGACGACTTATCACTTCGCTGTTGCCAGTTTTGCACCGCCTGTTTAACTTGCTGACGATGCCCTTTGCTGTAGTAAAAGATCCGTTCCAGAATCATCAACCACATCACAAAAATCAGGACCCCGATAACCAGCAACACTTGGCCGCCGGTCTCGATAAAGTCTTGAATTGCACTATAGAACTCAACCATAAACATGATTACTGGCCTCGCTCAGAACGCTCCGCAATAATGCCTGACGCCTGCTCTTGTAATACGTGCACAATGTTGCGGCTACGGGTGTTAAGGGTGGCAAATAATAGCGTCATTGGAATTGCCACAACTAAGCCCAATACGGTGGTAACCAAGGCTTGCGAAATACCGCCCGCCATCAGTTTCGGGTCGCCGGTACCAAACAAGGTAATGGCTTGGAAGGTATTAATCATACCGGTTACCGTACCTAGTAAGCCCATTAAAGGCGCGACCACTGAAATAATCTTGATAAAGGTTAGGTTGCGCGAGATTTTCGGAATTTCGCGTAAAATAGCCTCGCTGAGTTTGAGCTCTAAGGTCTCAGTATCAACATCAGGGTGTTTCTGCTGTACCGCCATCACGCGGCCCAACGGATTATCTTGTTGCGGTGCCGACTGCTTTAACTGACGTTTAACTTTGCCGCCAACCAGGGTTAAGGTAACGAAGCGCTCCAGCGCAATTAGTAGGCCAATTGCACCTAGCGCCAAAATGATATAGCCCACAGTGCCGCCCTGATCGATACGTTCTTGCAAATCAGGAGCTTGGACTAACAGACCAAGAATAGCGCCACCGGTAGGATCTAAACCAAAGGTGACTGGATTTTGTTGCGCTTGCTGCAACTGTTCCGCACTTGATAAATAGCGCGCTGCCGGCTGACGAACTAGTTCTGCGACTGTGTCAGTGCCCGGCACAAGCTCCAGGTATTTGCCATCAGCAACCATGTTGAAAGCGCCCACCCGAACTACCGGCTTCACCACTTTCTCACCATTGGCTAGGGTGACACTGGTTTCAAACTGACTCACCTTACCGGTTTCAGTCATTTCTTGTAGTAAAGCTAACCAAACCGATTCAATTTCTTCGATAGATGCCAACTTAGACGCTGATCCCATTTTTTGCGCTAAATCGGCTAATTGATCACTGCGCCCTGGATATTCAACGGACACATAAGATGATTGCAATTTACTGCTGGCATCGCCGGCAACCTGCTGTAACACCCCGAACAGCTCACGCAATGACCCCATCCGCTGAGTAAGGGTATCGGTTAGATTGGCTAACGCGACTTCGTTTTGTTCAAAGTTGGTTTCTAATTGCTCACTTAAACGTTCAAGTTGATCTCGTTTCGCTATGGCTTCTCGCAAGATTTGTGCTTGCTGATCTGCCTGTGCTTGAAAACGCGCTTCGCGTTCTTGGTTTTCTTTTGACTGCGAGAACTGTCCTTGCTGCAACTGCTGCAACAACTGGTCTAAGTTAATCGGCTCTTGTGGGCTAACGATTGGAGCCGCCGCTAACGATGTTGATAACAATAGCGCTACGGCGCCAAGCAAATGTTTCATCATGGCTTATTCTCCCGCCGCTAATTCAGAGGTAAAAATAGGAAGCATCAGTAAGTCTGGGGCTAGCTGCTTGCGCGCAATACGTAAGGCTTCTTGCACGGCACTTTGATGGCCCGAATCAAGCGATTGCCACTGGCGTTGCTGTTGATTCCATAAACCTAACGCACTGCCATCGCGGGTTTTGTAGATCAGGGCGGTGCGACCGATACGTAAAAACTCGACGTCTTGCACCTGTCCAGCTACGTCCATTTCACCATTGTAGGCTTCAATATTACGGCCGTAATCTGCTTCAATTTGGTAGGCTTCCATCACCCGCCGAAATTTCTCAGAAACATCCACGTCAGCGCGGTCCATCAAATCACGCAAGCCAGCCACCCGTTCAGCTCGCTCGGTAGGTAAAAATGGCACATCAAGCTCAACAAAAGCAGCTAAGGCATCAATCATGCGTAACATCAACGGAGTAATTTGTCGTTCAACCACGCTTACTTCATCAATAGAAGCATTCAGCTCAGCTTGTTCGTTCTGTTGCGCTCGCAATTGCTTTTCCAACTGCATGGTATAAACCTCTAGTCCCTCTATTTGGCGACTAATCTGCTTATACTGAGCCATACGCTCTTGCGTGGTATCAGCAATCTTTTCGATGGTAAGTTGAGAATTTTTAGCGGCTGAGTTAATGGCATTAGCAGCATCAACAACCGGCTCGAGAGATTTATCTTGGGCAATTGCAGGTACAGCGAGGAGAGCTGCTGCAATCACCGAAAGACCAAAGGAAAGTTTCATAACAGTACCTTGCGCATGTCAGGATTGATGGGCGCAAGATACTGCAAAAATATGACAGCTTAGTGACTCTAATATGTCACTTATGTTTCAGTGTGACGGTTTTGTTTAAGTTGCGTGACCATTTCGCGCATATCCACCCCACTAGGATGTTGAAATACCCGTAAGCCAAATTCAGGCAGGATCGAAATCAAATGGTCAAAAATATCGGACTGAATGCCTTCATAAGCAACCCATTCGGTGGTTGCTGTAAAACAATAGACTTCTAACGGTAAGCCATCTGCGGTTGGATTGAGTTGGCGCACCATCAGCGTCATCTGTTGATGAATACGCGGGTGATTCTTCAAATAGTTTAAGCAATAGGCTCGAAAGGTACCTATGTTACTAATGCGGCGGGTGTTGACCGGCTCTTTGCCTTCTTCTTTGAGCTTTTGGTTCCACTCATCAATCTCTTGCTGTTTATTGGCAAGGTAGTCTTTCAAGAGACGGAAGCGGCGCAGCCCCTGTAACTCATCTTTTGTTAAAAAGTGCACGCTGTTTTGATCCAACATCAAACTACGCTTAACGCGCCGCCCACCGGATTCTTGCATGCCACGCCAGTTTTTAAAGGGATCCGAAATAAAGCGCTTGGTAGGAATAGTCGATATGGTTTTATCCCAGTTCTGAACCTTAACCGTATGCAAAGCGATGTCAATCACATCACCATCGACATTCAAGTTAGGCATTTCTACCCAGTCACCGACGCGAATGATGTCGTTTGAAGAAATTTGTACGCTTGCCACCAGTGACAGCAAGGTATCCTGAAACACCAACATCAATACCGCGGCCATGGCGCCTAAGCCCGATAGCAAGATCACTGGGGATTTATCAATCAACGCTGCTATCACTAAAATAGTGGCAATGGCATAAATAGCTATCGTAACAACCTGCAAATACCCTTTGATGGGGCGTTCGTGTGCATCCGGTTGGCGCTCATACAGCGTATTAATCACATTGAGTACGCCACTAATGGCACGCGCTATAGTCAATACAATAAAGGCTTTGCTGACATTACTGACGACTATGGCGGCCGCCTCAGGTAATCCCGGCACCGAAAAGATACCGTAAGACAACACCAACGCTGGCACCACATGCGAAATACGCGCAATCACATTTCGCTCTAACAACTCCCTATCTTTGCCGGCGGGAGTATAACTCATCACGGTAAGCACACCGCGTAACAGTACTTTTTTGACAATAAAATTAGCTAACCAGGCACCGATTAAAAGCAAGCTCAACTTCACTAACGTATCCATGTCTGGATGCTCCGTTAGCCAAGTTTGTATCTGCTCTAAATATTTCTCCATGGTGGAACCTTCCTGTCTGGTTAGTTGATATTGATAGTATTCCGCAAAGCACACAGACTAGCAAGCCAACCCCCGGCTGTAACTGTAAACTGAGTGCAAAAAGCTAGGTCCGTAGGGGTCACTTAGGATTGCGAAACCAACCCAGATCATTTACCTTGAAGGAAAGCATTCTCGGAACCCTGCATGTCAACATCAAGTATTTCAAAATCACTGTTAACCAGCGTCTTGTCTGTGTACTTTGTACTGACATTGCTGGTCACCTCTATCCAAGTGGTGGGTGAATATTTTGATACTAAGTCGGTGTTAATCCAAGAATTACAGAATCAGCAGAGCACCTTTAGTTATCCCTTGGCACGCTCCTTGTGGGAATATAACTCGCCACAAATTGATGCCATTGCTGACGGCCTTATCAATATTCCAGCCATTGCGGGCCTAATTATTCGTGACGACACTGGCAAAGTGGTGATTGAGCTCGGCCAAACCATCCCTATCTCACAATTGCCAAATGGCCCTACTGAAGCCTTTGAACTGAATGAACGCGATGGCGTCTTTGGCTATTTTTCTACCCTAGTTTTTGAATTTTCTGGCGATTCAACGCTGGTCGGTGATGTAACTTTGTTTTCAACGCGCGACATTGCCATCGAACGTATCAAAGTCAGCTTGTACTTTATTATTGGCAGTGCCTTGATTAAGAGTACTTTTCTGATCTTACTGTTCAGCTTAGCTTTTAGCCGCATGCTCAACCGCCCTATGGCAGATTTAATCGATCAAATTAAAAACTTCCGCCTGGATGACCTCGAGCATTCAAAAGTTCACCTACGTGATCAACGCAACACTGAGTTTGTTTTATTAGAGCAAGCCTACAATCAACTCATTGATACCCTTTACGACTATCAAGAGGGTCTACAACAAACCGAACAGCAACTGTTGCAAGCAAACAAGAAGCTAGACGAGCAAAACAATATTCTAGAGCAAGAAGTCGCCCGCAAAACCAGCAACATTACGCGTATTGTGATTGATTTAGAGCGGCGCAAACATGAACTTGAGACCCGCCAAGATTCTTTGGAAAACGAAATTCGTCAACGTCAAGCGGTCGAGTCTGAGTTACGAAAAACCAATCAGCGTCTACAAACATCATTAAGTGCTCTAGAACGAGCCCAAGATCAACTGTTAGAATCTGAAAAAATGGCTTCGCTAGGAGGCTTGGTGGCGGGTATCACACACGATGTGAATACCCCCATTGGGGTTTCGGTAACAGCTGCTACCTTAATTCGCGATCGCTTGTTAGATACCGAGCAAGCGTTGCACAATCGTGAGCTCACGCAAACGCAATTAGAAACCTTCTTGGCGCAAGGCAAAGAAGCATTGAACGTGGTTGAACGTAATTTAGCCCGAGCTTCTGACTTGATTTCTAGCTTCAAACAGGTCGCCGTGGATCAAACCTCTGAAGCCACTCGTGATATAAATATTAAAGCGTATCTAACTGATGTGATACAGGCCTTACAGCCGCAATTACGTCATACCGAGCACAGGATCAGCGTTTCTTGCCCAGAACATTTAGAAGCGCGCTGCCCCGCCGGAGCTCTGGCGCAGATCTTTACTAATTTAATCATGAACTCAGTTATTCATGGCTTTGAGGCCAAACCCAAAGGTAACATAGACATTACTATTACCCGCAGCCAAGATCGCTTGCATGTTATCTACCAAGATAACGGTAAGGGCCTTGATCAGCAGCAGTTAAAACAATTGTTCGCCCCCTTCTTTACCACCAAGCAAAAGCAAGGTGGTAGTGGGCTAGGAACGCACATTGTGCGCAATTTAGTAACCCAAACGTTAGCCGGTGAGATTCGTGCTGAAAGCGCTCCTAACCAAGGCTTACGCTACGTTATTGAGTTTCCGCTGACGTTTCTTGACCCCACCGAGTAACCTAATACATACAAGGATCTATTATGTGGTTCCGTAACTTACGGATTTATACCTTAGGCGATGATTTTAGCCTTCCTGACAACCTTGACGAGCGTCTGCAGCAGCATCCATTTCGTGCTTGCGGCCGCCAAGAGCTCGCCAGTTTCGGCTGGACCTCCCCCTTTGGCACCGCGCATGAGGTGCTATCGCACCAAATTGGCAACAGCTATCTCTTTTGTGCCCGCAAAGAAGAAAAAGTGCTACCCAGCGCAGTTATTCAGGCCCAACTAGAAGAAGCTTTAGAGCACATTGAAGCAGAACAAGGCCGTAAAGTTGTCGGCAAAGAAAAACAGAATCTCAAAGAAGACATTACTCAACGCTTGTTACCTCAAGCCTTTAGCCGTTTTCGCAATACTTGGGGGATGTTGGATACCGACTTAGGGATTGTGGTGGTAGATGCTTCAGCAGCCAACAAAGCAGAAGATTTCCTTGGCTTGCTGCGCAGTAGCTTAGGTAGCTTACCGGTAAAACCTTGGTTTTGTGAACAGCCAACGGAGCTCTACTTTACCGAATGGTTAAAGCAAGCTGAAATTGCACCCGGCTTTACTTTCGGCGCTGAAGTTGAGCTGCGTGATAGCGACGATGGTATTGTGCGTTACCGTCAACACGAACTAACCGGAACTGAAATCGAGACCCATTTGGCACATGGTAAACAAGCCACTAAAATAGCGCTAGAATGGCAACAGCGGGTGAACTTTGTGTTGGAACAAGATCTAGCAATCAAACGTTTTAAACCTACCGATCTGATGTTGGATGAACAAGATAAACTGGTAGATGCCACTGCAGAGCAGAAGATTGACGCAGACTTTGCGCTATTAAGTGGCGAAATTAAAGCTTTATTCCCGCAGTTAGTCGGTTTATTTAAATAACATATATCAAGGACCAGTCATGAAACCAATCACCCTTGCTCTGTCTAGCTTAGCCCTTGCCACCAGCCTAGCTTTGGCCGGCTGCAGCGAGCCAGCGCCAGTAAAAAAAGCCAATAGTGACCAGGTTACCGCTAGCTTAGTAAGCGGCGCCGAGCAGCGTTTAGATATTTATTACCCGATGGACCTCTCCGCGGATTTGAGTCATTTAACCGACCGCCAACGTCATATGGTGGAACTGCTTATTGAAGCATCTGAGATCATGGATGACTTATTTTGGCAACAAGCCTACGCCGGTGATAAGGACCAATTACTAAGCCAATTGGATGACAGCAAGGTCAAACGTTTTACTGAAATCAACTATGGCCCCTGGGATAGATTAAATAACGACCAACCTTTTCTAACTGGGTATGCGGATAAACCTGCTGGAGCTAACTTTTATCCTGCCGACATGACGAAAGCCGAATTTGAGGCGGCGGACTTCGCTGGCAAGATAGACCTATACACGCTGATTCGTCGCGATGCTGCAGGTAAACTCTATGCGCTACCTTACCATGAAGCGTACCGCGATCAGTTAACGCAAGCCGCTGAACTGCTGCGCGAAGCGGCTGAATTTGCCCAAGACCCTCAGTTTAAGCAATACCTAGAAATGCGCGCCGACGCTTTTTTAAGTAACGAGTATCAAGCCTCTGATTTTGCTTGGATGGATATGACCGAGAACATGGTTGATGTGGTTATCGGCCCTATCGAGAGCTACGAAGATCAACTGTACGGCTATCGTGCTGCGTTTGAGTCATATGTACTGATCAAAGACTTAGCTTGGAGTGAGCGTTTAGCCATTTACGCTCAGCATTTGCCAGAATTACAACGTAATCTCCCCGTACCAGCTGCTTATAAAGCTGAAGTACCCGGCGCAGGTGCGCAACTGAATGCCTATGACGTGGTGTATTATGCCGGTCATTCTAATGCCGGTAGCAAAACCATCGCGATTAACTTACCGAACGATGAGCAAGTTCAGTTAGAAAAAGGCACCCGGCGGTTACAACTAAAAAATGCAATGCGCGCCAAGTTTGACGCCATTTTGGTTCCTATTGCTGAGCAGTTGATTGTGCCAGAGCAACGCCAACACATCACGTTTGATGCGTTTTTTGCCAACACCATGTTCCACGAGGTGGCACACGGACTAGGGATTAAGAACCTAGTTAATGCTTCGGGTACTGTTCGTGAAGCACTGAAAGAGCATGCATCAGCGCTCGAAGAAGGCAAAGCCGATATTCTTGGTTTGTATATGGTCACTCAGTTGCTTGAAGCTGGTGTGATTACGGAAGGGGCCCTCGAGGATTATTACACCACTTTCCTAGCGGGTATTTTCCGTTCGGTTCGCTTTGGTGCTTCGAGTGCTCATGGTAAAGCCAATATGATTCGCTTCAATTACTTTGAGCAAGCCGGTGCCTTTAGCCGTAATGCCGATGGTTTGTATTCGGTCAATATGGATGCCATGCGCAGCGCCATGAACAGCCTTTCAGAGAAAATTCTGACCTTGCAAGGTGATGGCGATTACGCAGGGGTGGGTGAGTTATTTGACACCATGGGTAACGTAGGCCCGCAATTACAAGCTGATTTAGACCGGCTGGCTGCTGCTGCCATTCCAGTAGATATCACCTTTAATCAAGGTAATCATGTGCTTGGCTTGAATTAGTTCAAGTAAAATGCACCGGTGAGTTGTTTAAACTCATCGGTGTATTGATTGGTTTGATTACGAATACAAAGCTGCTGTGGCGGGGGTAAGCCACTTTGGTTCCCCCGCTGCAATTCAATCAACAGCAAGCGTGCCGGCTTATTCGGCGTTGCTTGAACTTCACAATAACGGCTCACCTGCAGTTGCACCGCGCTAGCTGCCGTTAGAATAGCCGACCAGGCTAGCACTGGGGCAATGAAGCTGACTCGCCCCGTTGCCGTTAGTACGTGGCTCGCCGCCTGTAACCAATCTGACCAAACCGCTCCTTGCCCTTGGCGCGCCAAGCGTCGCTGTTGATCATCACTAGCCAAGTGAGCTGCAAAATAAGGTGGATTAAAAATCACATGAGCAAATTGTGCCGGCAGCTTGCTAGCATCATCTTGTTCAATAGCTACGGCATAGCTAGCGTGATGAGCACACCAGTTCACCACCTCGGCCTGCTCTACTTGCACGACTTGCGGCCATGGGCTAGCTGCCACGTTGGCTTGTGCTTGCGCTGCAGCAGCAGCATCTAGTTCTAGTGCCACCACAGGTGCAGCCCCTCGTTGCGCCATCATCAACGCCAAAATACCGCAGCCACAGCCAAGATCTAAGGTGGCTTCATGGGGCTGAACGACAGCCCAAGATCCTAGTAAAAGACTATCAGTGCTAACTTTCATCGCACAGTGATCATCTTTGAGGTAAAATTGTCGGCATTGAAAACTCATTTGTCTTTTTGACTCCGCGCTAAGGCGCTTTGCACAGGATAGGATCATGACACCCGATTGGGAACAACTCGAACTCGATGACGAACTCATCGATGTGCTGCGTGCCGCAGACATTAACAAGCCTGCAAAAGTACAGCAAGCAGTTATTCCAGCCGCCTTACGTGGTCAAGACTTACTCGTAAGTTCGCCTACGGGCACCGGCAAAACCCTCGCATTTTTGCTGCCAGCCTTGCAACATCTACTGGATTTTCCACGCCGTAAACCGGGCTCAGCGCGAGTGCTTATTTTAGCGCCCACTCGTGAGCTAGCTCAACAAATTGCCGAACAAGCCGATGCTTTTAATGAAACCACAGAGCTTAGCACCGTATTAATTACTGGCGGTGTAAATTACGGTAGTCAACATGCCCAACTCGATGCCAATCATGACATTTTAGTGGCAACACCTGGGCGTTTACTTGATCTTATTGGAGCTGACCAATACGAACTCGATAACGTGGAGTGGCTGATTATTGATGAAGCCGATCGGATGTTGGACATGGGCTTCAGTACTGCAGTGAAACAATTGGTTAACGAAGCGCGTCAACTTCAGCAAACCATGTTGTTTTCAGCCACTCTTGAAAGCCCAGGGGTGACCAAGTTCTCTGCGGAAATTCAAAAAGAGCCGGAGCTCTTGACCATTGAGCCGCCCAAACGCGAAAAAGGTAAAATTCTACAGCGCTGGTATCAAGCCGATGATGCGGCACATAAACTTAAACTGCTGGTTCGTATTTTAGAAACGACACCGGGGCGGCGGGTGATTTTTGTGCGTACTCGTGAAAAAGTAGAAGAGCTAGCCGGTAAGCTACAGCAACAAGGTTTTAAAGTGATGACCCTGCGTGGCGACATGCCACAAGATGCACGCCAGCAAATTATTGCACGCATGGAAACCTACAACGACAGTATTTTGATAGCGACTGATGTAGCTGCTCGTGGTCTTGATATTGAAGATATCGAGTTGGTAGTTAACTTAGATTTACCCAAACAAGCCGATGTATACCTGCATCGGATTGGTCGTACCGGTCGTGCCGGTAAGAGCGGTTTAGCTATCGCTATTGTTGAGGCCCATGATGCTGATTTACTGGGTAGGATTGAGCGCTATCAGAAAGTGAAGATGGAACGGCGGGTGTTTGACGATCTGCGCCCTCAGTTTAAGTTTCCGATGCCAGGTAAGAGCAAGAAGAAGAAGGCCAAGAAGAAAGCCGCTGCAACGAAGAAGAAATAATTAACAAGCCCTTAACCACCATGTTAAGGGCTTTTTTTATGCTAAGAACCAACTTGTTGGTTGCGCTTACGTTTACGCTCAAAACGCCACCAAAATAAGCCGTAATAGCTAACAGCTCCGGCCGCATCAGCTAATAAATCGCCAGCACTGGCACTACGATAAGGCAAGAGGTGTTGCGCCCACTCAATGGCTAACCCGTACAGCGTAAGGACCACTAGGGCGGCACCGATAGGAATAGGAAATGCACGATGAAAGGTCAGTGCTAACACAAAAAATGCAGCAAAGTGCACGACTTTATCGGCATGTTCAAAGCGCGGTATACCGCCCGTTGATACTTGCATTAAAAAAGCCATCGACAAAGCAATTAAGACCATCACAAAGACAATTCTGGCCACCACTAATTTTGTTGTCATGCATCCTATCCTTAGACTCTTAAGGTTTATAAATAGCTACGTTTTGGTAGCCTTGTTCCTGTAAATAGAGTGCCTGTAGCTGACTCATTACCCCTTTTTCACAGTACAGCAAATAAGTAATATCCGGATCAAGCTCCGCAAATTTAGTCGCTAACTTAAAAAATGGAATATGTCGTACAGTGATACTTGCATCCGTCGCCACAAAAGGTTTCAACTCAGCTTCATCGGCGGCACGAATATCGATGATCTCACACTGGCCGGCGGCTGCTACGGTTAAGCTCGCGACTGCGGTCACTGCTGCCGCAGCTTGCTCGCCAATGGTGCTCACATCAAGCACTCCCGACTGGCGCACCACCTGCTGAATCAACTCAGGGTTGAGCTCTGCTTCTGCCGCTAATAATGCATCGCGCTGAGCTTTCACTGTCGGCTTGTTAGAAATCACACCACAGTATTCTGGCATACTTTTGGCAAAATCGGCGGTACCAATTTGTTGCGCAATGTTAATGATTTCTTGTTTGTCCATGGTAATCAATGGGCGCAACACCAACTTCTGGGTCGCCTCATCAATGACACTTAAGTTACTCAGCGTTTGGCTAGAAACTTGCCCTAAAGCTTCACCGGTAACAATGGCCGCAGTATTGAGTTTATCTGCGACCAGCTCAGCTGCTCGTAACATTTGGCGTTTAAGCACTACCCCCATCAAGCCGTTGTCGACCTTGGTTAAAATTTCCTCTACCACAGGCGCAAAATCGATGCTGATAAATTTTAATGGATGAGAGCTGGCGTATTTTTGCCACAGGTAATAGGCCGTTTGTCGTACCCCAGTTTCATGCTGAGCGCCACCAAGATTAAAAAAGCAAAAATGGACCCGTGCACCGCGCCGTAATAATTGAAAACTGGCGACACTAGAATCAAAGCCCCCTGATAACAAACTTAATACGGTTTCTTGGGTGGGTAACGGAAAGCCGCCTAAGCCAGCTTGTTTAGTACCAAAAATCCGTACGATATCTTGGTCTACTTCAATCCGCACATCAATGTCAGGCCGACCTAAATTGACCTTGGTACCAGCCACCTGTTGTAATACGGCGCCACCGATGTAACGTTCTAAATCGATCGAACGAAAGCTATGAGTGCCCTTGCGCTTAACTCGCACCGCAAAGCTCTTGTGCGCTAATTCCTGCCCCCAAACTTGCAACACGGTTGGCACCATGGCGGCAAAATCAGCCTGTCCGTCTGCTTCACTAAGAGGTAGCTCGTACGAGCGACTAAACCAGGCAATTCCTGGCACACATTGCAGCAGCTGACTTATGTGCTCGGCCACAGCCTGTTCATCGGCTACGCCTTCGGCCACCACAATTTCGATACGATCCCAACACCAAATCACTTTGGCGTCTAGTTGATTACGGCGCAAGATGCTTTTCAGGTTATTTACCAGAACTTTGCCATAGCGCTTACGAACGCCTTTACTTTTGATGGTTATTTCAGCGTGCAGTCGAACAATAAATTTCATGATATTTTTGGGGGCCTAAGCTTAAAAATCGGGCATTATACCTGATTTGACCCTACTGCGGAATCAAGGTAACTTGTGCGCCATACTTCTATCACCAGCAACAGCGATGAATCACCATGAGCGACGTTTCATTTGAGCAAGCGATAAAACAATTAGAACAAATAGTTGTGCAACTTGAGCAAGGCGATTTGCCTCTAGAACAAGCCTTAGCGCAGTTTGAGCAAGCGGTAAAATTATCCCGTTTAAGCCAACAAAAATTACAGCAAGCCGAACAGAAAGTGAGTCAACTACTTGCCCAACAAGGTCAGGAGCAATTAGCTGAATTCAAACCGCAAGAGGATAATGTGTGAACCTTAGCCAAGTGTTAGCACAAACACGGGCTGATATTAATCAGCAACTCGAACAGTTGTTACAACAACGCCAAGCGGTTGCGGCACCATTAAATGAAGCGATGCACTATGCTTTGGTGCTAGGTGGCAAGCGGGTACGACCTTTCTTGACCTTACAGGTGGGAGCCCTCTGCGGGGCGCCAATGGCGATGCTACAACGAGCCAGTTTAGCTATTGAATGCATCCATGCCTATTCATTAGTACACGATGATTTACCGGCGATGGACGATGATGCCCTGCGCCGTGGCCATCCTACCTGCCATATTGCGTTTGATGAAGCTACCGCAATTTTAGCCGGTGATGCCCTGCAAACCTTAGCTTTTGAGCTCATTAGTGAGGCTGATGCAGCAGTAGCGCCAGCCCAACAATTACAAATGGTTCAGATGCTTGCGCAGGCTAGTGGCGACTTAGGTATGTGCGGTGGTCAAGCGCTCGATTTAAGTGCTACCGGTAAAGCCCTCAGCGAAACCGAATTAGCTCAGGTTCACATTCATAAAACGGGTGCATTGATTCAAGCAGCGGTAAAACTGGGGGTGCTGTGTGGCAGCCTTGCCGCACAGCACTATTTGGCCGATTTTGACGAATTCGCCTATAACCTCGGCTTAGCCTTTCAGGTTCAGGATGATATTTTAGACGTGATTGGTGATACCGCCGCGCTAGGTAAACAGCAAGGTAGTGATGTAGCTGCAGATAAAGCGACTTATGTCCGCCTGTTGGGTCTAGAGGGTGCGATTGAACGACGTGACCAACTGCATCAGAAAGCACTTCATGCCTTGGCGAGAATCCCTTACAATACCGAAGTATTGGAAGCATTTGCAGATCACCTGCTAAACCGGAATCATTAACATCATGACGTCTTCACGTAAGCCAGCATCACCTAATGCACCAGCAGCTAGCCAGCGCGCTGGGGCTGCTAGTTTGTTAGATCACATCGACACGCCTGCCGATTTAAGGCTATTAAGCCCGCGGCAACTGCCACAAGTGTGTGCTGAGGTACGTGAATACCTGCTTAACTCAGTGAGTCAAAGTAGCGGCCATTTAGCGTCAGGGTTAGGCACGGTAGAACTGACAGTAGCCTTGCACTATGTCTATCAAACGCCCTACGACCAATTGGTCTGGGATGTTGGTCATCAAGCCTATCCGCACAAAATTCTGACCGGCCGCAAACAGCAATTGCCGACCATTCGCCAAAAAGACGGTTTGCATCCCTTCCCGTGGCGTCCTGAAAGTGAATACGACACTTTAAGTGTCGGGCACTCTAGTACTTCTATTAGTGCGGCCTTAGGCATGGCGATTGCAGCTCAGCGCGAGCAGAATAATCAAAAAGTGGTGGCGGTTATTGGTGACGGCGCCATGACTGCCGGTATGGCTTTTGAAGCCATGAATCATGCTGGTGATATCAAACCTGATATGCTGGTGATTCTGAATGACAACGACATGTCTATTTCAGAAAACGTGGGTGCGCTGAATAATCACTTAGCACGAGTGCTTTCGGGTAAGGTGTATACCTCTATTCGTGAAAGCGGTAAAAAGCTTCTGCAAGGCATGCCTGGCATTCAGCATCTTGCCAGCCGAGCCGAAGAACATATGAAAGGCATGGTCGCACCCGGCACGATTTTTGAAGAATTAGGGTTTAACTACATTGGGCCTATTGATGGTCACGATGTTAACTTACTGGTAGAAACCCTACAGAATATGCGCAACCTTAAGGGGCCACAGTTTTTGCATGTGGTAACTCGTAAAGGCAAAGGTTATGCGCCGGCCGAGAAAGATCCTATTGGCTATCATGGCGTGCCTAAGTTTGACCCGAGTCAAACCTCTTTACCGAGCAAGCCAGCCTCAACTCCATCGTATTCACAAGTTTTTGGCGATTGGCTGTGCGAAATGGCCGCACAGGATGACAAGCTGATGGCGGTCACTCCCGCGATGCGCGAAGGTTCAGGCATGGTTGCCTTTTCTCAACGTTATCCACATCAGTATTTTGATGTAGCCATTGCCGAGCAACACGCGGTGACCTTTGCTGCGGGGTTAGCTATCGGTGGTTACAATCCGGTAGTAGCTATTTACTCAACCTTCTTACAGCGTGCCTACGACCAACTTATTCATGACGTTGCCCTGCAACAGTTACCGGTATTATTTGCTATCGATAGAGCCGGCATTGTTGGTGCTGACGGCCCTACTCACCAAGGTGCTTTTGACATCAGCTTTATGCGTTGTATTCCTAACTTGGTGATCATGACCCCAAGTGACGAAAATGAATGCCGTAATATGCTGTATACCGGCCATTTACTGCAACAACCAGCCGCTGTACGTTATCCCCGCGGCAATGGTACTGGCGTTGCCATGGACGAGAGCATGCAGCAGTTACCTCTGGGTAAAGGCAGAATTGTTCGTTCTGGAAAACGCATTGCCTTGTTGAATTTTGGTACCTTATTAGCCGAAGTCATGACCTGTGCTGAGGAATTAGATGCAACGGTTGCTGACATGCGCTTTGTTAAACCACTAGACACCGAGCTGCTTGATGAGTTAGCCGCCAGCCATGATCTTTTAGTGAGTGTC
Source organism: Pseudidiomarina fusca (assembly GCF_032227045.1). NCBI lineage: Bacteria > Pseudomonadati > Pseudomonadota > Gammaproteobacteria > Alteromonadales > Idiomarinaceae > Pseudidiomarina > Pseudidiomarina fusca. Next base: position 117,396 of record NZ_JANFPJ010000011.1, on the reverse strand, counting down.
GAAGAGAACGTCGTGGCCGGTGGTGCCGGTTCAGCCATCCTTGAATACTTTGCCGCGCAGCCCGTGAGTAGCAACCAGCAGCGTGCACAAGTATTACCAATAGGCTTACCAGATGAGTTTATTAAGCATGGTACGCAAGCTGAAATCATGGCGGAATTATGCTTAGATGCAGCTGGTATGATGGCTCAAATCAAACGCTGTTTAGGGGACTAATTAGCAGCTAAGTTACTAGCGCCCAGCCCAGATAACTTAAATGGATAACTGCGGCGCTAGCCAGTCCAGCCACTAAATCATCAGCCATAATGCCTAAACCGCCGTGCAGATGACGATCGCACCAGCCGATAACACTAGGTTTACGAATATCAAACCATCTAAAGAGCACGAACGCAGCCAATAGGTTATACCAAGTTGCGGGCAACGCATACATGGCAATCATGTACCCGGCAATTTCATCCCACACAATCGCTGGATGATCATGTTCACCCATCGCTTTTGCGGTAAACTGACAGATATAAATCCCTAACCAAGCAGCCAGTAGCATCACCGCCAAATAGCCCCAGCTCGGCAAATACTGCATCGCCAATATTAACGGAATGGCTGCTAGTGTACCAAAGGTGCCAGGCGCCTTGGGCAGCAAACCGCTACCAAAGCCAAGCGCTAAGAAATGAACAGGATGTTTAAGTAATTGCCCAGAAACAGCGCGGCTCATGATGGTTACACACTAGGCTCTAAGGGGCTAGCGAAGTGCTCGTAGCCGGTATTTGTTTCAGGTAACTGCCAAGGTTCACCTTGCAAGGTCAGCTGCAATGCTTCAGCTTCGTTAGTGATTCGGCCAATGCAGACAGGTTTACTTGCAGTATGAGCCACTAAGGTATCAAACACACCACGTTGGCTTTCTGGCACAGTAAAACAAAGCTCATAATCGTCACCGCTGGTGAGCGCATAGGCTAAGGCTTGCTCTTGCGTCAGCGTTTCAGTGAGAGCTAACGACAGAGGGAGTTCATCCAAGCTGATTTTGGCACCCACGCGGGAGCCTTTAAGTATGTGCCTTAGATCCGCCAATAGGCCATCAGAGACATCAATGGCACTACTGGCTACGCCCCGCAGCGATTGCCCTAAGGCCACCCGTGGCGACGGAAAATACAAGCGTTCGGTAATCCGACGATAATGTGCGTCGGAGACCTGCTGGCGGTGCTGTCGTGCAGCTAAGGCTAAGCCTGCATCGCCTAAAGTACCGGTCACATACAACCAATCGCCGGGCTTGGCACCGGTTCGTTTGATGGCACTGCCGTGAGGTAATACCCCGTGAGCAGTGACTGTCACCGCTAATGGGCCTTGAGTGGTATCACCGCCGATTAACTGACAACCGTAGTATTCACAAATTTCGCGCAAGCCATGGGTAAAGCCTTGTAACCAATTTTGATCAATAGACGGTAAGGTTAGCGCAAGGCTGATCCAAGTAGGCTCAGCCCCCATAGCAGCTAAATCACTAAGATTCACCGCTACCACTTTATGACCAATAGCGCGCGCAGGAGTATCTTGGTCAAAGTGCACACCGGCCACCATGGTATCGGTAACTACCACCAATTGGTTGCCGGCATCGACAGTTACCACCGCCCCATCGTCACCAATGCCTAGCTCAACGTCATCTCGTTGCTCCATGCGTTGACTGAAGTAGGTATCGATCAGATCAAACTCAGCAAAGGCCATAAAATATCTTATTTACGAGCGGGGCGCAGGCTATCAATGGCTTTATCAAGCACACCATTAACAAAGCGATGACTATCATCAGCACCGAAGGACTTAGCTAATTCAATCGCTTCGTTAATAGCTACCTTGTAGGGCACATCCAAACGTTCACGCAATTCGTACGCAGCTAAACGTAAAACCGCACGTTCCACCTGATCTAAGTCTTTTAATGGACGATCTAAGAAGGGTTCAACGGCTTGATCTAAGCTGTTGGACTGACCGGCAACACCGCGCACCAATGCTAAAAAATAATCTACATCTATCTTGCTGGTGTCGTTATCCGTTAAAAATTGCGCCTCAATATCACTCATACTATTTTGTGATAACTGCCATGAGTAAATTGCCTGGATGGCAAGTTTTCTGGCTTTACGGCGTGCAGCTGGTTTCATTACTTTAACTCTCTGTGGGTTAACTGGTTACGTTAACTGAACCTTTAAATAGGAATAAATAGCCTGCGTGGGCTTATAGTAAAGCTTAAAGCTGGTCTAATACATTGACCATTTCAAGGGCGCTTAGTGCAGCCTCAGAGCCTTTATTACCAGCCTTGGTGCCACTACGCTCAATCGCTTGCTCAATGCTATCTGTGGTAATAATGCCAAAAGCTACCGGAATTTCATGCTCCAGCGCTACTCGCCCTAAACCGCTATTACTCTCACCGGCAACAAAATCAAAGTGTGGCGTACCACCGCGAATCACAGCACCAATCGCAATAACTGCATCAAAGTTGCCACTTTTCGCTAACTTTTTGACTGTTAAAGGAATTTCGTAGGCACCAGGTACGCGAACGACAGTAATGTCATCACTGCTTACTTGGCCGTAGTGTTTCAACGTGGTTAATGCGCCTTCTAGTAGGCTATCAACAACAAAATGGTTAAACCGAGAAACCACAATACCGAATTTCTTACCCGGTGCGGCAATACCACCTTCAATGATTTTCATAGGGAGCTGTCCTTTACAAATTTTGGCGCGATAATAGCACAAAAATTAGTTTCAAGCATGTTGAGGATTCTTGCCAACGGCGTGAGCAAGTTTTGCTTTGACCTTAGCAAGTTCACTGTCGATATCTCCGGTCACCATATAGGCCGGAGTGATTTCAATCACTTTACGAGAGAAGTCTAGGGCCACAGGGATTACCGGCACTTGCGCTGCTTTGGCCATATGTAAAAAGCCTTTTTTCCATTCTGTGACTTTGATGCGTGTTCCCTCTGGGGATAAAGCTAATATCAGATGCTCGCGTTGCTGAAACTGTTCGACCATTTCGCCAACCACCCCGTGCGCGGTTCGGCGATCGACAGGGATGCCCCCTAGCCAGCGCAGCAAGCCATTCACAGGAAATCGAAAAATAGTGTGTTTACCGAGGTAGCTTAAATTTAGACCTAACGCCAGCATCCCAAATACCCCAATAAAAAAATCCCAGTTAGAGGTATGTGGGGCGACAGGAAAAATGCCTTTGCGCACCTGGGGTAAATCGCCGATTACTTGCCATCCCCCCAATAGGCGCAAGCCGACACGCCCTACCCAACGGCTAAAACCATTACCACGCAACGGAAAATCCCCACGTAGTGACGCAGGGATTGGAGTTTGTTGCTCATCAGCCACAGTTGGCTTAGTCACTGTCAGGTCGGTCATGCCAAGGCCTTTGCCTTAATCCTTCGCTAACAACGCCGTGCGTAAGCTCTCTAACTTGAGCTTAACCCGACGGATATTATCAGGCCCCATGCGCAGCATCTGTTTTTGTGCATCAGGCAGGGCCTCAAGCGTTGGGTCCGCATAACGGTACATCACAGAGTCATCATTCAATTCAATCACAGTGCCTACCGACGGAGTTGCGAGCAACGTATCAATCGCATCTAACAATACTTGTTGTGGGTATTGATCGGGGTAACCAATTTCATCCAACGCCTCTTGAATCAGTGGCTCATAGGTCTCCATCATATTCGTCAGTACCACACCGTCTAAACTTACAAACCAATCTACCAGAGTGTTGTAACGATCATAACTACGAGGGTCGATATACAATTTGCCATTCTGTTCTAGCACTTTGAACTGGGCTGTCGGGCCTTCAATCACTGCTTTATCACGAATCACTGCGCCATTACGCAAGTTATCAATAAAGACCACAGCATCACGAATCAGTTGTGGTGATTTTAGTGGTGCTACATCAACACCCGCTTCTGACAATTCAGCAACTACCGAAGCAGTGCTGTCAGCCAAGGCTGGTAAAGGCGGTGCTGGCGGCGTTTCTGGCTCAGGCTCTAATTCTACCGTGTCACTCGGCTCAGGAATGAGTTCTGGCTCCACTTCTGGCTCAACTGGGGTGATTACTTCCGGCTCGGTAACCACAGGTTGAGGTTGCACCGGTGGCGCAACCACGGTCTGCTGATCAGCATCGCGAACCAACCAAAAGACAACTACAAGCGCTACCACGAGCGCAATAATCAAACCGACAATAATTTTGCCTTTGTGATCTTGAGGTGGTTGGTTTGTGTCTGTCATTTACTTTCCCTATTTGGCTTTAACATGGTCAGGTTATAGTTGATCACGCTCGGCGCGGCAAAATACCAGTTCGGTAGCGCTAGATTGATCGGCATTAAAACGGTAACCCGCCTCATTGAACTGCTTTAGCTCAGCAACTGATTGCGGACGCTTACTCACAATATATCGCGCCATCATACCGCGTGCTTTCTTCGCCCAAAAACTAATCACTTTATAGGTGCCGTTTTTCTCATCTTTAAATACTGGGGTAATCACTTGAGCGTGCAAGCGCTTGGGTTGGACACTACCAAAGTATTCTTGCGAAGCTAAGTTGATTAAAACGTCATCGCCTGCCGCCGCTAAATCTTCGTTGAGTTGGTCGGTAATTTCATCCCCCCAAAACTCATAAAGACTCTTACCCCGGGCGGTGTCTAACTTGGTCCCCATCTCTAAACGATAGGGTTGCATTAAATCTAACGGCCGCAATACTCCATATAGACCAGACAAGATACGTAAATGTTCCTGAGCGTATGCAATTGCCTCAGCATCAAGTTTTTCTGCAGCTAAACCGGTGTACACATCACCGTCAAACGCATAAATTGCTGGCCGTGCATTGCTGCTGTTAAACGGCGTGTGCCACTCGGCAAAACGCGCAGCATTTAAGCCAGCTAATTTATCGCTAATTTTCATTAACTCACTCAGTTGCTGCGGTGACAGTGCTTGGCAACGATCTACCAACTCTTGCGCACGTTCAAGCATGCGTGGCTGACTGTGCTCAGTCGTTGGTAAGACGCTGTCATAATCTAGGTTTTTAGCGGGCGATAATACAACCAGCATAAATAGCTCCTTAGCTTTCTGCTATCCGTTCAGCAACTAGGGTAAAGCCAATGCTCTAAGGCATTGGCTCGAGGTCTTCACCTTCTTTCTCGATTTCTGGTGGCATCAAATCTTCACGACTTACGCCCAACGCTAATGCTAACGAGCTGGCAATGTAAATCGATGAATAAGTACCAACAACAACCCCAAACAGCAATGCAGTAGCAAAGCCATGAATCAGTTGCCCACCCATAAAGAACAAGGCTAACAGCACTAAAATGGTCGTTAACGAGGTCACCACAGTACGGCTCATGGTATCCGTTAAGGCACCATCAATGGTTTCTTCTGAAGTGCTATTACGGTATTTACGAAAGTTTTCTCTAATCCGGTCACAGACCACCACGGTGTCGTTAATGGAGTAACCGATAACCGCTAGCAATGCTGCCAATACCGTTAAATCAAATTCTAATCCAAGTACCGAAAATAATCCTAAGGTTAGGATCACATCGTGAGCCAATGCGCCGACAGCGCCCAAAGCTAAGCGCCACTCAAAGCGCAACGCAATATAGACAAGAATACAGAGTAGGGCCGCTAACATAGCTAAACCGCCCTGTTCGGTAAGCTCATCACCTACGTTTGGACCCACGAATTCAATTCGGCGCATATCTACCGAACCCGAGCTCTCGGCTTGCAATAAATTAAGTATTTGGCTACCTAATTCTTGAGCCTTTACACCTTCTTGCGGCTCAATCCGAATCAACACATCTTGCTGGGTGCCAAAGTTCTGTACCACAGCTCCGCCAAAACCATTGGCATCCAGTGTTTGTCGAATCGAAGACAAATCAGCAGGTTGGTCGTAACCTACTTCGATTACGGTACCACCGGTAAAATCCAATCCCCAGTTCAGCGAGTTGGTGCTGAGTGAGAAAATCGACGCCAGCAGCAGCAATCCGCTAAATAACCAGCTGATTTTACGATACCGCATAAAGGGTATGGTTTTATGAGTTTTTATTAATTCATGCATTCGTGTGGCCTCCTATTGCCGACCTTGTTGCATCGACAATTTACACCGACAACTTATCAATTCGTTTGCCACCCCAAACTGCATTAATCACAGCACGGGTTCCTACAATCGCAGTAAACATCGAGGTAATAATCCCGATAGCTAGCGTAATCGCAAAGCCTTTAACTGGTCCTGTACCTACCGCGAATAAAATAATCGCGACAATCAAGGTGGTAATGTTAGCGTCTAGAATAGTCGAGAACGCACTATCGTAACCATGATGGATCGCTTGCTGCGGACTTCGTTTGTCTTTGATTTCTTCTCGAATTCGCTCGAAGATCAGCACGTTAGCATCTACCGCCATACCTACTGTCAAGACAATACCGGCCATACCTGGCAAGGTTAAGGTAGCGCCTGGGATCATCGACATAACCCCAATGATCAGCACCAAGTTTGCGGTCAGGGCTAAGTTTGCGACCATGCCGAATTTCTTGTAGTAGATCACCATAAACAACACCACCAAGAGGAAGCCCCAAACGATAGCTTGAGTACCTAAGGCAATGTTTTCTTTACCCAAACTTGGGCCCAAGGTGCGTTCTTCAACGATTTGAATAGGTGCAATCAACGCCCCTGCGCGTAATAACAAGGCTAGGTTTTGCGCTTCTTGTTGCGAACTAATACCGGTAATGCGGAAATTACTACCTAGACGCGCTTGAATGGTAGCAATGTTGATAACTTCTTCATACCGCTCAAGCTTAGCACGGCCGTTTTCATCGCGTTCGCCCGTAGCTTTAAACTCAATAAACAGCGTGGCCATTGGTTTACCAATGTTATCGCGGGTGGCTAATGACATCTTGTCACCCCCCGGGCCATCAAGCGAAATGCTCACTTGCGGACGCTGGTTCTCATCAAAGCCTGAGGTGGCATTAATAATATGATCACCGGTAAGGATAACGTCTTGTTTTAATAAGGCGTTACCACCGTTGCGGTTACTGAATAGCTCGCTACCAAAAGGTACACGACCCATTTCAGCATCACGGATGCTGTTTTCATCGTCAACAAACCGGAACTCTAGAGTGGCCGTAGCACCCAAGATTTCTTTGGCACGAGCAGTGTCTTGTACCCCGGGCAATTGCACCACAATCCGTTCAGCGCCTTGACGTTGTACCAGCGGTTCAGCTACCCCAAGTTCATTAACCCGGTTACGTAAAATCGTTACGTTTTGTGAAATCGCGTAATCTTGCGTTTCTTTCAATTTCGCTTCGGTCATCCGTAAGCGCAGCTCTTGCGTCGCTTCGTTATCAAGTACCGTATAGCCAGGGTAACGATTGTTGATAAAGCGTTCCGCTGCCGCATAATCATCGGCAGTACGTAAGGTAACGACGACATCATTACCATCACGCACTACACTGCTATAACGAATCCGCTCTTCGCGCAGCTCGCTCCGCACGGTATCACGTTGTTGATCTTGAATTTTGCGCATGGCCTCTTGCATGTCTACTTCCATCAAGAAGTGCACCCCACCACGCAAATCCAAACCTAACTTCATTGGCGAAGCTCCTAGGCTTTCTAGCCAATCAGGAGTCGCAGGCGCTAGGTTCAAGGCAACAATATAATCCGTGCCTAACGCTCTAAGTAGAGCATCACGAGCTTGTAACTGTTCTTGGTCTGAATTTAAGCGTACTAAAATCTGGCTATCTTCAAGCACCACCCCTTTGGGGCTAATAGCTTGTTCGGCTAGCGTCTCTTCGACTTCTTTTAGCGTGCTCATATCAACCGTGGCATTACGGCTTGCTGAAATTTGTACGGCATAATCTTCACCATACAAGTTTGGCAATGCGTACACTGCGGCTATCGCCAAAATGACAACAACCAGCAGGTTTTTCCAGAGCGGAAACTTATTTAACACGTTGTATCCTTAATCTCTGCTTACAGAGATTTCATCGTACCTTTTGGCAACACAGCTGTGACAGCAGATTTCTGTACGGTAACTTCCATACCTTCGGCAACATTAATCACCATAAAATCTTTGTCGTCAGAAATTTTACTGATACGGCCAACAAAACCACCATTCATCAGTACTTCATCACCTTTGCTGATGCTGCTAATTAGTTCTTTATGCTGTTTTACGCGTTTTGCTTGTGGGCGGTAGATCATGAAATAGAAGATTAAACCAAACATGACCAACATGAAGATAAGTTCCATGCCGCCACCTTGTGGAGCTGCGCCATCTTGTGCATAAGCAGTAGGAATCAAGAAATCCATAAAACCCTCTTTGTTTATAGTTGTAGTGAATCTGATTAGAGATGGGGCTAAATGTATAGCAAACAAGCCCTACTCGGCAATTTTTAACGAATGGCAGGCATTCTAACGAATTTCTGCTTAAATAGGGAGTAAATTGGCGTACACTCTATCGCTAAGATTCGTTCATTAATCAATTACTATGCGCTAAAGCAATGGATATCAACACATTATTCTACTGGGTAGACCACATGGGTATTGCTGTTTTCGCAGTATCTGGAACCTTATTGGCCTTTCGTAAAAACATGGATGGCTTTGGCGTTATTGTCTTGGCTGCCGTAACTGCTATCGGTGGCGGTACCACGCGCGATTTGATTTTAGATCTACCCGTGTTCTGGGTTTACGATACCTATTATCTCTACACGATTCTAACGGCCGCATTATTAACTATTCTGTGGTTACGTTTTCGTGATTACATTCATCAAAAGACCTTACTGATTGCGGATGCGGTGGGGTTGGCGTTTTTTACCGTGATGGGCGCACAAAAGGCCATGCAAGCCGGCTTTGATCCCTTAATATGCATCATTATGGGTACCGTAAGTGCGTGCTTTGGTGGCATGCTACGTGATGTCCTTGCCCGCGATGTCCCGATGCTTTTAAAAGGTGAACTTTATGCATTCACCTGTTTAGCCGGTGGTTCAATCTTTGTGCTGGTGGCTAATTATTCACAAAGCATTGCGATTGTGTTGGGCTTGCTCACCACTTTACTCTTACGCTTAGGCGCCATCCGCTGGCATTGGTCGTTGGTTGTGTTTCACGAGCACCATGATGGGCATCGCTAGCCATGCTTAGCACCAGCGTCGCTATCTTAATCGCCATTACCTATATTGCCGTGTTGTATAGCATTGCCTACCGTGGCGAGCGTAAACCGCCCAACCAAATTAAACCTTATCGCTACGCTTTAGCACAGGGCATCCACTGCACGACCTGGGCGTTTTACGGCACCATTACGCAGTCGGCTTATTTTGGTTGGGCCATGGCGCCAACCTACGTCGGTGCCATGCTGGTGTTCTTGTTTGCACACCGCCTTCAATTGCGTTTATTACATGCCTGTAAACAACAAAATTTAACCTCTATTGCCGATGTTATCAGTCATAGATACGGCAAGTCATCGTGGCTGGCAGTTACTGTTGCCTGCATCGCATTGATCGGAATTGTGCCCTATATTGCACTGCAATTACGTGCCGTTACTGGTAGCTTTGCCGCTGTAACAGGTCTGGCAGAACGGCCGATCCCATGGTTTGGCGATGTTGCCGCTTTGGTGGCATTGGCCATGATGATCTTTGCTATTTTATTTGGTACTCGGCGCATGAGCTTAGCTGAGCAACATTCGGGGCTCATGGATGCCGTGGCGTTTGAATCCGTGGTTAAGCTGTTAGCTTTTATGGGCGTGGGCGCCTACGTTAGCTATGTGATGTTTGATGGGGTTAGCGACATCATCATGCAGGCAGCGCAAAGCCCCGCCATTCAACCTATTCTGCAAGGACAACCCGAAGGCGGCTTCGTTTACGTTACCCATGTGTTGTTGGGTGCGATCTCGATGTTTTGTTTACCCCGACAATTTCATGTCAGCTACATCGAAAATACCGACCCAGAAGAACTTCGCACCGCTCGCTGGGCTTTTCCGCTGTATTTATTCGCAATTAATCTTTTTATTCTACCGGTGGCTCTAGCGGGGCTTTTATTAGTGCCAGAAGCGAGTCGCAGTGATACCTTTATGATTAGCTTGTTATTACAAGCAGAACAACCTTTGATAACTATGGTAGCTTTTATTGGTGGCCTAGCCTCAGCAACCAGCATGGTGATTATTGCCACGTTGGCGCTGAGTATCATGATGTCTAACGATGTGGTGATGCCTTTGTGGCTGAAGGCTTCTCATCAACGCTTGCGTAACTTTAGCTTTACCCCAGCGCGGGTGTTACGTATTCGTCGCAGTACCATCATTGTGATTATTAGTTTAGCCTATGGATTTCATAAGCTTACCGAAGCTAATTTGCCCTTAGTTAACGCCGGTTTATTATCGCTCGCCTTACTGGCTCAATTAGCGCCAGCTTTATTAGGTGGGATGCTCTGGCAACGGGGCAACCGGATCGGTGCCGGCGCTGGTATTTTGGCAGGTACACTGGTTTGGGCTTTTGCCCTGTTATTACCTTCGATTCAAAGTGACCGTAGCCTCAGCGACAGTGATCTAAGTTATGGCGTATTTTTAAGTTTAGCCTGTAACTTGCTCCTCTACGTTGTAGCCTCGTGGCTTTTCAAAGCATCAACGATTGAGCACCAACAACGTCGTCAGTTTACCGACCCTACTGGCGGTCATCCTGAGTTATACCAACACCAACCCATTACTTGGGGTCGAATGCGGCAACTGTTAGCACGGTTTTTTGATGCCCTAGAGCTGGAACGCTTGAGCGAGCGTTTACAACAAGATCTAAGCTTGGCTGCTGCTGATGAACTCGTCCCTGGCGCGTTATTAGCACGTATTGAACGTGAGCTATCGGCCGTTATTGGTAGCGCGGCTAGCCGCATTTTGTTAGATGCAGTAACACAACAACCGGGCGTTCCAATTGCGCAAGTGGTAACCTGGGCGACCCAAGCCTCACAGCTGTATAAATTCAATCGCGAACTATTGCAGGCCTCGGTAGAAAACATTCCGCAAGGGATCAGTGTTATCGATCAAGAATTGCGTCTCGTTGCCTGGAACCGACGTTATTTAGAAGTCTTTAAATACCCACCGGGGTTATTACAAGCAGGAATGTCAGTAGCTGATTTGTTGCGCTACAACGCCGAACGAGGCTTGATAAATGTTGCAGATGAACAAGCCATCGCTAACGAAGTAGAAAAACGCCTGAATTACTTGAGACAAGGAAGTGCCTATCGCTACCAGCGTGAACAGGGAGACCAAGTGATTGAATTACAGGGTGCGCCCATGCCCGGTGGTGGTTTTGTCACCACTTATACCGATATCACCGAACTCGTTGCTGCACAGCGCGCCCTGCAACAAGCCAACCAAGAATTAGAGCAGCGTGTCAACGAGCGTACTGCTGAGTTGTTACAAGCAAAGCAAGCTGAAGAGCGAGCTCACCAGAGTAAGACAAGGTTTTTTACGGCCGTAAGCCATGATCTGATGCAACCTTTTAATGCGGCCACCCTATTCGCCGATATGTTGTCGCAGCGGGTTCCAACTGAGCTGGCTCAGTTGGCTCAACAGCTACAGCAATCGTTGCGTAACGCAGAAGAATTACTCACTATGCTGTTAGAAATGACCCGCCTAGAAGCTGGTAACCTGCCGGTCAGCAAGCAGCGCGTAGTATTGCACGATATCATTCAACCTCTGATTGATAATCAGCGGGTGATTGCTGCCGACAAACAATTAGAAGTTCGTTACGTACCAAGCTCTGCGGTAGTGGTAAGCGATCGTAAAATGCTGAGCCGAATTCTCCAAAATTTACTCTCAAACGCGGTTCGGTACACCGATCAGGGAAAGGTGTTAGTGGGTATTAAGCGCGCTGGGACACAGATCAATATTCAAGTAATTGATACTGGTCGTGGTATTCCTGTTGACCAACAGGCAGATATTTTTCGAGAGTTTCATCAAGGCAACCAAACCGGCGATAATCCAGGCATTGGCTTAGGTTTAGCGATTGTTGAGCGGATGTGTCGACTTTTGCAGATCCCGTTACAGTTATACTCGCGCGAGGGGCAAGGCACGTGTTTTAGCTTAGCTTTAGCATTAGAAAGTTGGCAGCCAGCTAACATTCATCCAGTCGCAACTCCGGCCTCGTTAAACGAACAATTTTTACGCGGACGTAATGTTTGGTTAGTTGATAACGAACCTCAAGTGTTAAGCGCGATGCAGCAATTACTCACCAGTTGGGGGGCTACTGTCTTAGCGGCGAGTAAACGTAGTGAGCTACCACTTAACCAGACAGCACCCGACTTAGTTATTTTTGATTACCATTTAGACCAAGGCGATACCGGAATCGATGTACTGGTGTGGTTACGAGGGCATTATCGAGATGCTAGCCTGCCGGCAATTATCAACTCAGCCGACCCAGATGACGTGTTACGTGAGCAAGTTTTCGCAGAACAGGCTTTTTTTATTAGTAAACCAACCAAGATTGCAGCTCTAAAACGCCTGATTAAGCGCCTGCTACCTTAATGCTCCTGTTCATCAGGTGAATAAAGCATTTGTTTAAAGACGACCCCAGCCTGGGTACGGTTAATCACATTAAGCTTACGCAAAATGGCTGACACATGCTGTTTTATTGTCGTTTCTTGCACATTCAGTTCATAAGCGATTTGCTTGTTCAACATGCCGTCTGCCAAACATTCTAGCACCCGGTATTGATGTGGAGTGAGCTGCTCGAGCCGCTGTGCAAAATCAGCACTGGCATCAGTTTCATCAGCACTCACAGCAGCTAATAAGTGTTCTGGTAACCAGGTTTCACCGGCAAGCACCACTTGCACAGCCTGCTGTAATTCAACTAAAGGTAAGGATTTGGGGATATAAGCGCTAGCACCATAATTCATCGCTTGGCGCATCACGGTAACCTGCTCGTTGGCTGAAACCACGACCACCAGCACTTCTGGATAACGATGTCGCAACGACACCACCCCCGTTAAACCACGGTTACCAGGCATGGTTAAATCGAGTAATACCAATTCAATTTGTGGGTTTTTTGCCAGTAACTCCAGTAGTTGCTGAAAATTTGCGGCTTCTAAAATAGGATCTGAGAGGGTATCACGCAGGGCTTGAGTTAACGCCGCACGAAACAAAGGGTGATCATCAGCAATAATTGCGCGAGCCATAGCTAAGTTATCAGTTACCAAAAGAGAATCACTCATGCTAGCGCGTCCTGCTAAAAAAGTCAGCGGTTACCAGTAATTATCTACTGATAACCGCCAAGTGGGATTAGAATTTGTATCCCACAGTCAGGGAGACTGTTCTTGGGTCGCCGTAATAGGCAACAATCGCATCATCGCCAAAGGTTGGCCCAAAGTTGTAACCACCAACACGATATTCTTCATCGGTTAGGTTCTTACCGTGTAGCCCCACATGCCAGTTACCACCGTTCTGATACCAAACTAGGCTGGTGTTAACTAAGCTGTAACTGCCTTGGTCTAACATTGATGGCGCTTCAAACATTTGGGTTTTGCCACGATAAGAATAGTTAGCTGACCACACGATTTGGCCCACTTCCGTATCAAAGGTCTTGTTGAAACCTAAGCTACCGGTCCATTCAGGCGTATTGGCAAATGACCAAGCATTGGTAACATCGGTGGTATCACCCGTGGCTGGCTCGGTATAGACGACTGAATCAAATTCAGCGTCGATATGACCCAACATAGCAGTGATATTGAAGGTGTCAGAAAGCGCAATCACACTCTCCACTTCAAAACCTTGCACCGTTGCTTGACCAGCATTAAGCACTTGCGAAGATACCCCTGATGGCACCACGCGCTGCACTGTCACTTGCATATCTTGGTAATCTGAATAGAACACGGAGGCATTCAAGCGCATCATGCCATCCATTAACTCAGATTTCATACCTACTTCAAAGGTATCTACGATTTCTGGATCATAAGGCTCAGAAATGGTTGGGTTTAGCGATTGGTCAGCACGCATGTCAACACCACCAGACTTAAAGCCATTACTGTAGCTACCGTACACCATCATATCGTCGTTGAGCTTATAATTAAGCGCTACGTGCGGTGAAAAACGGCTCCAGTCAGCTTTAGTGGTAAAGTCTGAGTTAACGGCAAAAGGTGTGCCAATATTTTGGTCATCTCGGTTAATGTAGTGCACACCTAGGTAGGTGATCCGTGATACATCAGCCTCTTTCTCATCTTTGGTATAACGGCCACCCAAGGTCAGAGTCAACTGGTCGGTAAAGCGATAGTTACCTTGACCAAACAGCGCCACACTATCAGTCTGTACGCAACCACCGTTATCGATGGTAACCCCACCCAACGCGGCTAAGTACATGGGGAGTACGGTACCAAACACACCACAGGCTTCGCCATCGTAGAAATAAACTCCACCCACAAAGTCAAAATTATCATTGTTACTGTAGTTTAACTGAAACTCTTGCGTGGTTTGGTCATCTTCATAAATGGCAGGCACCATGAAAATCGGCTCGCCGGTAGAGTTAAAGTCAATATTGGTATTAGTGTAGCCTTCACGGCGGGCTGTCACTGATTTAAAGCCCCAATTGGCATTGATATCCCAATCAACAACCATCGAGTAACCTTCAGTTTCAACCAAGTTATCCGTAGGCATAGCGGTATTTGAATCATACACGTTATCGTAAGGAGTTTGCCCGGTCACTAAACTCGTCACTAGGCGATGGCCGCCTTTAGAATTTGATTCATCTTTGGTTTTGTCATAAGAAAACTTCACACTCAAATCTTCGGTGGCTAGCCACTTCGCACTCAAGCGCCCCGTCATTAAGTCTTTGTTATAGTTTTCTTCACCAGTATTGCGGAACTCACCAAAACCATCGCGCTGCAACGAAGCTAGTGCGCCACCAACAAAGAAATTATCGCTTAGGGCGGTTTGTCCGGATAGTTTTAAGTCACGTTGATTGAAGCTACCCACAGTACCCTGCACGCTGAGCTCGTTGTAGCCAGTCAACTCTTTAGTGACATATTTCACCGCACCACCGATGGTGTTTTTACCGTACAAAGTGCCTTGTGGACCGCGCAATACTTCAATACGCTCAAGATCGAACACTTCTAACACCGCACCTTGTGGACGCGCAACATAAACATCGTCGATGTAGACGCCAACACCAGGCTCAAATCCCCACAACGGATCTTGCTGACCCACCCCACGAATGTAAGCAGTTAGAGTGGAGTTAGTACCACGGCTTACCTGTATGGTAGCGTTCGGAACTCGTTGTTGGAGCTCGGTAATATCCTCGACACCAACCTCTTCTAAGTCGTTCGCACTAAATGAACTTACTGAAACGGGCACCTCTTGCAGGTTCTCTGTCTTGCGACGTGCGGTTACTTCTATACGTTCTAAACCTTTAAACTCGTCACTAGCAGCGGTATCGGCTTGCTGTGCCATAGCTGGCATCATCATCACCGATGTAATGGCGATTGCTACTAATGAGCGGCGAAACTTGGGTTGACTCATGATGTCGATCTCCCGGTTGTCTATGTTGCTGTATTGATAGATTGTTATTTTATTTACCCGGTGGTAGCTGCTGGCTCCGTTGAGCGAAAGCTGGCTACAACCTGATGCTTGTATGCATTGTTAGGTCATGGCCTGATTAAACTAGCTTAAAGTTTGAGCTTTGTATTCTGTACGTTAGTACTATGTTATTTAGCGAGGCAATATCGCATCATCAGCCACATAAGTGCAAAGTCAATCAGGTCATGGCCTTCCTGATAGCTCACTCGATAACGAGGTAACTGCATGTTAAGCATGATCGGTTTAGTAGGCGGGCTCGCTCTGCTTATTATTCTCACCCTGCGGGGAATGAACTTATTTATCAGCGCACCTTTGTGCGCGGTGGTCGTGGCCTTGTGCAGCAATGTGCCATTGTTTCAAGGCGAGGTAAACTTTGTTAGCGCCTATATGAGTGGTTTCGCTAGTTTTGTCGCCGCTTGGTTCTTTATGTTTTTATTGGGCTCAATGTTCGGTAAGTTCATGGAAGACACCGGCGCCGCCGATAGTGTGGCCAAATGGATCATCACCAAACTCGGGCGCAAGCAAGCTATGCTGGCAGTGGTGCTGGCTTGTGCTATTTTAACTTACGGTGGTGTGAGTGTGTTCGTGGTTGCCTTTTCGGTTTATCCGATGGCTCTATCACTGTTTAAAGATGCCAATCTGCCGCGCCGATTTATTCCCGCCGCATTAGCTTTTGGCTCGGTTACTTTCACCATGACCTCGGCCGGCTCACCAGAAATTCAAAACTGGATCCCGATTCAATACCTTGGCACCTCTCCCTATGCCGCTTGGGAAGTGAGCTTATTAGTAGCCGTGTTGATGGCAAGCTTTGGTTATTGGTGGCTCAATCGCCTGATCAACAAAGCCGTTGCTAATGGTGAAACCTTTCATAGCCGCGCTGATGACCCACAGCAACAAGAGCGTGAATTACCATCACCGCTGAGCGGTTTAGTGCCCTTAATTGTGGTATTGACGTTAAGCTTTATCTTTCATGATGAGCTTAAACAAAATGCGTTAATCATCGCCCTTACGGGTGGCGTCTTAAGCATTGCTATCATCAATCGTAAATTCTTCCAGAACCTTTCCAATGCTATCAGTGAAGCTTCAACCGGCGCTCTGGTGGCTATCGGTAACACGGCAGCTGTGGTGGGCTTTGGTAGCATTGCAAAAATCACCCCAGCTTTTGACCAAGCAGTTGCCATCATGACCAACTTACCCGGTAACGAACTGGTGGGTGCCGCGGTAGCTGTCAGTGTTATCGCTGGCTTAACAGGCTCTGCCTCTGGTGGCCAAGTTATTGCGTTACCGGTACTAGGCCCGCACTACATCGACGCTGGCGTTAATCCGGATCAACTCCACCGGATTGTTGCGATTTCTTCTGGCGCACTCGACTCTTTGCCACACAACGGTTACGTGGTCACGACCATTCGCGGTATCTGTAAAGAAACTCATCAAGCTGCCTATTGGTCGGTTGCTGCAGTCACTGTAGTGGTGCCGCTGATGGGGCTAGCGGTGGCTATTGGTTTATTCATTTGGTGGTAGGATAAGCAGGAATAACTATGTTTGAAACAACAACTCACGCAACCCCGCAACACCCAGCTGCCATGCAACGCAGCCAGTTGCTTATTATCGATCTACTCCGGCACGCTTGTCGGCGTCATCCGCAGCAAAAGATTGTATCGCGCCGATTAGAAGGAGATATTCATAGCTACACTTATGTCGACTGTTATCAGCGTAGTTGTCAGTTGGCTCATGCTTTAACCGAATTAGGTGTGCAGCCAGGCGATAACATTGCCAGCCTCGCATGGAATACTTATCGGCATGTCGAACTCTATTATGGCGTTAGTGGTATCGGTGCCGTCTTGCATACTGTTAACCCACGCCTGTTTGCTGAACAAATCAGCTGGATTATCAATGATGCTAAAGATACTTGGTTGTTTGTTGATTTGAGCTTTATCGATTTAATCACTGAGATAGCCAGCCAGCTTAGTAGTATCAAAGGGATTATCGTGTTAGCCGATAGCGCCCACCAGCCTGCGCTCACCAAGGTAGCGCAACAGGTCCTCAACTACGAGCAACTGATCCAACCGCAACCCAACCAGTTTGACTGGCCAGCGCTGCATGAAGATAGTGCTGCTTTGTTGTGCTACACCTCAGGCACCACAGGCAATCCCAAAGGCGTGCTTAATTCTCATCGCGCTATGGTGCTGCATGCCCAAGCTACCGTCAGCCATGAACTGCTAGACTTGCGAAGTGACAGCGTACTGATGCCGATGGTAGCCATGTATCATGCTGGGGCTTGGGGTGCGCCCTACGCAGCTCCGCTAGCCGGCTGTAAATTAGTCCTCCCTGGCGCTGGCATGAGCGGCGAAGCCATGTATGAGCTTATTTCTGAGCAACAGGTTACGCTTGGTCTCGGGGTGCCTACTATTTGGTTAACCTTGCATAATTACCTTGCCGAGCAGCAAGCCTCGGTACCATCACTGCAGCGAGTTTGTGTTGGTGGTGCTGCATCACCCTTGGGCTTAGTAAAAACCTTCGCAGAGCGGTATAACATTTACTGGCAACCTATTTGGGGGATGACTGAAACGGGTCCATTAGCTTGTTCGGCACCACCAGAGCCGGAGCTTATGGCATTACCCAAAGAGCAACGTTATGCCATTCAGACCACTGCTGGTAGAGCCTGTTTTGGGGTTGATATGATCATCGTCGATGCCGACGGCAAGCCATTACCTCACGACGGCGAAAGTAGCGGTGAGTTACGGGTGCGTGGCCCCTGGATTGCTGCTAGCTACTACCAACGCGAAGACCCTGAGGTGTTTGTTGATGGCTGGTTAGCTACCGGCGATATCGCAGTAATAGATCCGCATGGCTACATGAAGGTAGTGGATCGCAAAAAAGATGTGATCAAAAGTGGCGGTGAGTGGATCAGTTCATTAGAAATTGAAAACATTTGCAGCCAACATCCCGCCGTCAACGAAAGCTGTGTGATCGGCGTCAAGCATCCGAAATGGGATGAACGGCCGTTATTGCTGGTGGTTCCCAAAGCCAATACTGAGTTGAACAAGCAAGACATTTACCAATTCTTACAAGACCGCATTGCCAAGTGGTGGCTGCCTGATGATATTCTGATTGTTACAGAGCTACCCCATACCGGTACCGGCAAGCTCGTTAAAAATGAGCTACGCAGACAGTATCAATATTACTTAATGGAGCAATCTTCATGATGAATGCAAGTATACGTGTAAGTTCCCCCCTAACTGCGGTAGTTGGTTTGCTACTAACCGTTGCGCTACTCGCTGTTAGCCCAAACGCCGATGCTGCAGAGCCATTACTGGTTGAAAAGAAAAGCTTTACTACTCGCAATTTTGCTACAGTAAGTGGTGAGGTGATTCCTGAAGTAACCGTAGGCTGGGAAGCATACGGCGAACTCAATGCAGCCAAAGACAATGTGATTCTTATTACCCACTTTTTTTCAGGTAACAGTCATGCCGCCGGCAAATACACTCCTGAAGACCCCCTACCAGGTTATTGGGACGCTATCATAGGCCCAGGCAAAGCCATTGATACCAATAAGTATTATGTGGTTAGCTCAGATACTTTAGCCAATGCTTTTCCGGGCTTGCCCCATGTGATTACTACCGGCCCAGCCTCGCTTAACCCTGCTACCGGTAAGCCCTATGGTTTAGATTTTCCGGTGGTCACCATTCGTGATTTTGTTAATGTACAACATGCGTTATTAGAGAGCCTCGGAGTAACCTCGCTGCACGCAGTAATTGGTGCCTCGATGGGCTCTTTGCAGGCGATTGAGTGGGCAGCTGCCTATCCAGATATGGTTGAACGTATGGTTTCGGTGATTGGTACCGGAGCTATGGATGCTTGGACCATAACAGCCCTTGAACATTGGGCGCGTCCGATCAAAGCGGACCCAAACTGGAACCAAGGCGACTATTATGAAGGCGAGAAACCCCTAGTAGGACTCACCAGTACCTTAGCTATGATCACTCAGCAAGCCATGCATCCACTTAGTATGAACATGCGAGCACCGCAACAGCCGGTGTTACCTGAGGCAGGTCTAGCCAGCGTAACCAACAGTTTACCGGCCTTAGATTTTCTATTTAACGCTGCAGCTGGGCAAGCACCCTTAGCCGATGCTAACCATATTCTCTATCTTGTACGAGCTAACCAATTGTTTGTAGCTGGGCACGAACAAGATTTGGCAACTGGGCTGGCCAAAATCAAAGCTAAAACCTTATTCTTACCGGCCAAAAATGATTTGCTATTACAGCCGTATATGGCGCAGCAGAGCGTTAAATTGTTACAAGCCCAAGGCAAAGATCCTCAGTATGCTGAAATCGAAGGTATTTGGGGACACTTAGATGGTATTTACAGTATTAGCAGTAAAGCAGACCTGCTCGCTGAGTTTATTAATTCTCCAACCGCAACTAGCAACTAAAGAGTAGATGCGCAATAAAAAAGCCAGCGAGCTCATCAGGCAAGCTGGCTTTTTATTGTCACTAACTTCTGGCTTAGTTAAGGCATTAGCCTCCAAACAGGCCCTTTAGCTTATCCTTGACCGAATCTTTGAGCTTGTCTTCCACTTTGGCCTGTAGCATCTCTTGCAGTTGCTGGTCACGTTGCTCGGCATCACCAAGCAGGCCTATTAATTGCTCTAGATCCGCCTGATTCTCACTTAAAAATCCATCACTTTGCTGCTGCAAGCTTCCACTAAACTCAGCCAATTGGGTTCTACCAGCGGCCATAACTGAGCTCTTGAGCGCATCGCCTAACTGACGATCTAAATCTGAGCTTAAATTAAACGACGGCTGCAATAATTCACCACTGATATCCGCACGAATATCCAACCGTTGTAAAGTCTTCAGTGCGTCAGCAACCACTTGGGTCCAGCGATTATCAGCTTCAGCGAGCACCTCAAGTTGGGTTAACTTAACGACCCCGCCCCCATCAAACTGATTATTACGCAAGCCAATAGAGCCCTCGCTATCAAGCAACGCTGATGCAATAGAAGCGACAAACTCACTACGCTCGCTCAGGGCCAATTGCTGCAGTTGAATCCCTTGCACTTGCCATTGTTGTTTGGCATCTAATCCATCCACGGTAAAGGCCATTTCACCATTAAGATTAAGTGCTTGCCACAAGGCCGAGTTATCAGCTCGAGCAATAAAGGTGGTAGGCTGTCCCAATTGTTCATGTTGATGCGTGATATTGCTCCAATTCACGTCGAGTAGGGTGTCATTCCAGACAAATTCGGTGATAGCTTTTTTGATTAAAAAGCTTGGTGGCTCTGACTTATCCATAAACTCAAACCAAATTCCCTCACCTCGTTGTGGTTTAACCAATTCTTCATTTGCTGATTTGGCTAACATCGGCGCCAACTGTTCGTAAGCTAATAAAATATATTGGCTCCACTGACGCATTTGTTCACCAAATAACACTGCGGTAATTTCATTCAACCCTTCACTGTTGAGCTGAATCAGTTGCTCAACCCGCGCTAAATCTTGTTCCGGTGCATCTTTAACGCGCTCAACATCGGCTTTTAACACCTCTACCGATTGCTCAACTACCGCTTTGAACTCTACCAAGCGCTCACGATCGGCCTTAAACCTAGCTTGTAACGCCTTTAATTTATCTCGCAATTGTTGTAATTGCTGGGGCGTCTCAACCTTGGTATCTGTAAGTGCTTTTAGTTCTGCTTGGTAAGACTTTAAGTCTTCTTCGCTGGGAATATTAGCTTGCGCCTGTTTGACTCGCTCTTTTTGCTCAGCGAAGTTTGTCTTGGCTGCAGCAATCGCAGCCGGTGTCTGTAAATCGACCCGCGCCACTATCTCGTCAACGTCTGGCAATTTCACATTAAGCGAGTCTAAGCCTTGTTTCGCCCACGTAGACAGCTCATCTTTACTTGGTGCTTGGTAAACTTCACCGGCACTAGCTCGTTGTTGATGAACCCGAATACCACTGCTTACCACTTCTTCAAAATGAAACCGCCCCAACAGCAATTGCTCGACATTCAAATTGCCACTGATTTGGCCAATTTGCAGACGGTTGAACTCTGGCTGACCAGGATCCGTCACTTCAATCCCAGTTATTGTTAGACCGAGCGGTGACCAGCTATGTTCGACCTTAGCAATATTCACTTCTGCGCCATTGAGAGTCCCCACCGTGCGTTCCAATGTCCAACGTAAAATGGTGTCTAGCAGCAGCCACGAAAAGGCCACCAGCAGCGCACAAATGACCACGAAAGCAGCTAAGCCAGGCCAACGAATAGCACTTTTACGAACGGGTTTGGCAGTTGTTTTAGTCGTCATCAGCTTACCCTCGCAAGTTTGCGTAAATGGTCCAGAACTTGTTTGCTTTAAGCAGTTGCACAATGCGTAACTTATTAAACCAAGTCTGAATACGATGCCGGTACTGGGTCACAATTACAGCGCTAACCACGGCTAAAATTGGCGCAAAAGCTAAACTGAGTAACAAGCTACCCAAGGTAATGGTGTGCTGGAATTGTACGACCCGCCAAAAGGCCGATTGATACATGGCTTGCCAAAGTGGCTGCCAGCTTTCGTGAGCTAGCAAATAATAACCAAATTGGTGAAACAGGGGATCAAGCAAAAAGGCAATGCCTGAACACAGGATAAAACTTAAAATAAAACCGGTGAGGTTTACTCGAAAGATTAAAGCGATCAGTAAAATCACTAAATTATGCACCCGCCACAATGGTGTGAACCCCATCATCATCCCTAACACAAAAGCGAAGGCGAGCGCCCATACTCCCGATTCAGAGTTGAGCGCCTTTAAAAATTTCGCTAACAACGTCAACATAATCTAAGCTCCAAGCTATATTGGTAATCTCAAGAATAGCTTAACTAAAATCTAAGAGCTAAGGAAACAAACAATATTTACCAAAAATACCCATTTTTACCTCTTGTATTTTTGCTAAATTAAGCCTAAATATGCGCAGCAAATTCGCACTGGAGCTATCATGCAAAACTCGGCTTTAATCATCCTTGATGATATTACTGATTGGCAACCCTACTACCCTAGCCAATCAACCGTTACCGCTAGTGAATACTTACTTCAACAGTCAAGTAAAACGCGCACGCAAATTCTAAATTTATGTGGTGACCTGAGCTATTTATCAACCGGTTACTACGTCAGTCTATTGGCTGAAGCTCGCGGTCAGCGAGTCTTACCTTCAGTGATGACCATTAACGACCTAGCGAACTTTTCTCATTACCAATTGCTATTGGCCAATACTGACAAACAACTCAATAAGTTCTTAGCTAAAGCTGACAGCAGCAGTTCCTTTAAAGTATTGATTTGCTTTGGACAAAGCGAGCATAGCTTGCTTAATAATTTTGCGCGGCAAATATTTGACCGTTACCCATGTCCGATTATTTGGGTCGAGTTTAGCTATCAGGGCCGTTGGTTTATTAATCAGTTACATGCCGGTAGCTTGGCTGATTTAAGTGATCAGCAACAGACATTTTTTGGTAATTCACTTGATAGCTTTAGCAAGCGCGTCTGGCGCAAAGCCCGCACACGTAAAGAATATCGCTACGATTTAGCTATTTTGCACGATCCTGATGAGCCTATTCCTACCAGCGATAAAAAGGCGCTGCAAAAGTTTATTCGGGCGGCAAAAGATGCCGATATTGAAGCTGAGTTGATTACTGCTAATGACTTTAATCGGCTATTAGAGTTTGATGCTTTGTTTATTCGAGAAACGACTCGGATCAACCATTACACCTATCACTTTGCCAAGAAAGCAGAGGCTAATGGCATGGTGGTTATTGATGCACCCCACTCTATCTTGCAGTGCGCCAATAAAGTGTTCTTAAAAGAATTACTCGATAAGCACGAGATACCTACGCCTCGCACTGAACTATTATTGAGCCAACAAGCGATTGACTACGAGAAGATCGGTGAGCGCTTGGGCTATCCGGTGGTGTTAAAAATTCCAGATGGGTCGTTTTCTATTGGTGTCGAGAAAGCAGAAAATGCTGAAGAATTTAGGCGTGTTGCGCTAGAGCTGTTTAAAAAATCGACCATCTTGCTGGTTCAAGAGTTTGTCAAAACCGATTTTGACTGGCGCATTGGCGTCCTCAACAATCGCCCGATTTATGCTTGCAAATACTTTATGGCACGTAATCATTGGCAAATTTACAACCATGCCAGTAGTACCAGTCGTGCTAAATCGGGTGGTTTTGAGACCGTAGGCGTGCATCAAGTACCTCGGGATGTGGTCAAAACAGCCCTGCAAGCAACACGCTTAATTGGGGATGGGTTGTATGGAGTGGATATGAAACTCAGCAACAAAGGGCCGGTAGTAATAGAAATTAACGATAACCCGTCCATCGACTCGGGAGTTGAGGATCTTCTGCTTGGTGATGAGTTATATCATCTTATTATGCGCGATTTTGCCCGGCGTTTAGATGAAAAATAAATCAACCGCGACGGCTGCGACCACACGCAACAGCAGCGCTTGGCACATTCGCCAAGCACTGTTGGCTGATGTACCTGCTCTAGTCGCCCTAGAACATCAAGTGTTTGACTATAGCAGAATTGGTCGAGCTAGTTTTCGACGTTTGGTTCAGCGCCCTAGCGCTCGAGTCTATGTTGCTTACAATGATGGCCAGCAACTGTTGGGATATTATTTGTTGTTAACTCGCAAGAACAGCCGCAAGTGGCGCATTTATTCTATTGCCACTGCGGCAGCTGCACGTGGTACGGGTCTTGGCAAAGCCTTGCTCCGTCACGCCATGCACTTAGCGCAGCAAGCCGGCGCTAGTGCGCTGAGTCTTGAGGTACGTACCGATAATCATGCAGCTATCGGGCTCTATCAAGCGCACCACTTTGCGGTCGTTGATGTGCTGCCGGGATACTATGATGATGGTGACAGCACTGAGGCCAGCAACGACGGCTACCGAATGCAAGTGACTTTTGCCGAATTAGCGGATTAACCCTGAGGGTGGTCAATATTCTGTGTCAGCCAAGTTTTCATAGGTCTATAAATCAGGAAAGTCAGTAAAAATCCCGTCTACACCCAGTTCAGTCAACGCTTTTTTTAGCTCTTCATAGGAAGCAAACCCTGATGGCAGTTGATCTGCTCGCAAGGTATACACGTGCACTTTTAAACCTGCTTGATGAGCGTGTGGCACCACTTCTCGCCAACGCCAGCGTTGGGCAGCTGCTAACCATGACGACTGAGCTGTTGAGGATTGTGCAGTGGCGGCCGGTGCTAACGCATCCGTGCTTTGCACCGCTGGCCCTTGATACAAATGGTCAAGCCATATGCCAACACCATCGGCGTACGAACTCAACGTTTCTAGGCCAGCAGCCGTTAGCATAAGATTGTAATCGACCGAGCTTTGGTTCCAACGATTGTCAGCAATCAATTGAATCAGCGGAATCTCAGTCAAAAATTCGCGCTTCAAGCGGCGCAAAACTTCAGGGTCAAAACTTTGTAAATAAATGGGATTTGCGGGTACCGGATCAGTATAACCGTACTTACCTAGCACTTGCATCACTGCCGCGGGTAGGTCGTAGTTCTGTTGCTGATGCCAAGGCGCATTCTTTAGTTCAACATAGATGCCGGTATTGCGCTTAAAACTATGGTTTAAGCCTTGCACCAATTCAATACTTTCAGCTAATGACATCACCCTAAAGCGCCCTTTATTGTGAGGAAAGCGCGCAGGATATTGTTGCTTAGCGGAGCCTTTTGCGCCGGCTTTAGTATGCTCACTACGTTCATGAAAATTAAGCTGCTGCAGTTCTGCGAAGGTAAAATCTAATGCATAGTAGTGACCATTAGGGCGCTTTTTATCTGGAAAAACCTCAGCAACATTGCTCACCGCGTCTAATTGCAAGTCATGTAATACCACGGGCACATGATCACGGGTTAAAACCACATCTTGTTCAATATAGTCCGCACCCTGGGCAAATGCGATGGCAACCGCAGCCAAACTATGCTCCGGTGCGTAACCAGATGCACCGCGATGAGCGATGATGGTTAAAGGCGCACCTTTCTTAACTGACTCGGCCGCTGCTTGCGGTTGATTCTCAGCTTCATAAATCGCGGCATAACTAGGCAGAATAAAAAGACTCAGAAGGCCCATCCAAGTGACTGCCAAAGCTGGCAATGCTTTCACGCTTGTCGATACCATACCTTATCTCCCTGGTCGCGATAGCGAGCTAACAACTCATGGATAGGTTCAGGCTGCAGCGCGAGTCCACGCTGCTGCAAATAATCATCGTTGTACAACTTACTCGCTGAACGCTCACCCAAATCACAAGCAAAAGTTACGATGGTTTTACCTGGACCATGCAACGCCGCAGCTTGCAAAGCGCCGGCAACGTTCAAACAAGAGCTACTACCCAGTACTAAGCCTTCCGTATCCCGAATATAGCGCGATAAGCTCACGAGGTCTTGGTCAGGTAAGTTTACGGCAGCGTCTATTCGTGCTTGCTTGAAGTTTTCGACCAAACGCATGATACCAATGCCCTCGGTAAATGAACTTCCTTGGCTGATGTACTCACCTTGTTTTAAATAGCTGTAGATACCTGAGCCATCCGGGTCCGCTAACCATACTTGCAGATCTGGATTTTGCTCTTTTAAGTACATGGAGTTACCTGCAATAGTGCCACCGGTACCGGCTACCGAAACAAAAATATCCACTTGCCCGTGAGTTTGCTGCCAAATTTCGGGCCCGGTCATCAGGTAATGCGCTCTGGCGTTGCTCGTATTTTCGAACTGATTAGCCCACCAATAATCCTCACGGCTTTCAGCTAAGCGACGCGCCGTATGATAAAAGTGATTGTCATTTTTGAAAGGCACTGGGTCCACGGTTTTTAACTGGGCGCCGTGTAGAGTAATCATGCGTTCTTTTTCTTTCGACTGGTCGTTTGGCATCACTGCCAACATTTTCAAACCAAACGAACTAGCAACCAATGCTAAGCCGATTCCGGTATTACCTGCGGTACCTTCAACAATAGTCATACCCGGCTGTAATTCGCCGCTGGCTAGGGCATCTTTAATAATCTGCAATGCCGCTCTATCCTTTATCGAGCCACCCGGATTTTGTGATTCTAATTTCACTAAAATCTCACAGCCGGTTAACTCGGATAGACCATTCAAACGCAGCATATCGGTTTGTCCAATCAAATCAGCATTACGTTTTGCTACTTTCATGATGGCTCCTTACTTCTTTTCACTTTTAGTTTAGTGGCTGCATTTGATAGGCGTCACCCTCACACAACCAACGCAAGCGACACTGTGCTGATTCGGCTTTGATGCATTGCTTTAATACTAGTGCATTGGCTCCTAACTCCGCAGCCGCTTGCTTTAACTGCAACAAAGCTTGCTGCTGGCTCGGTTCTTGGTTCCAAAAATGCGCTTGGCAAGATTCGCCAGCAACAGCGCCTAAACTCGTAAAACTAACATCAGTGCGAGATAACTCGTAAGGTCGAATAAACTCAACCGTATCCTGCAGCTGTTGCTGCTGTGCTGTGGTATCAGGGACGGGTGCGGCGCAACCACTGATGGCAACGACTAGCGCCAGCATCAAGCTTAACCCTATGGCATGAATGATATTCATCACTACTCCTATACGAGTAAGTTAGTTTGCAACCAAATCTGTTGACTTATCATAACGTGAGCTACGCAGCGCATACAGTCATTGCGGCTAAATTAATCTAGTTTATTTGATTATATCTTAGTGCAATCACTACTAACAAAGACCTGTTGGCAAGCGGATCGCTGCACTGTCATGGTGCGAATTCGCCTATTCTCCGGGTAGTCGTGCTCGATTTGTGAGCAACGCGTTATCTTCCTTTATCTTCATCTGCACCTCACTATTTCTCGCCACGCCCCACCGCAACAGCACGCGCTGATTTTTTCTAAAACTTGGCACATGGCTTGCAACAGGCTGTATGAACTCAGTAAATCTTTATTCACCTAAACAGGAGCTACACCATGCAACTTGTTATTGCAATCATCAAGCCCGCTAAGCTAAGCGACGTGCGTGAAGCATTAGCTGAGCTTGGTTGTCAGGGCATGACCATTACCGAAGTGCGAGGCTTTGGTCGGCAAAAAGGGCATACCGAACTCTATCGGGGCGCTGAATACCGCATCGATTTTTTACCCAAATTACGGATTGATCTTGCCGTGACCGACGAACAACTAGAAAACGTGGTTGAAACCATCCGTGATGCAGCTTTTACCGGTAATACTGGCGACGGCAAAATTTTTGTCTGCCCACTGACCCATGTGATTCGTATTCGCACTGGCGAAACTGACCGCAGTGCTATTTAGGAGAAGCCGACAATGACAGTCACCGATTTAAGTTACGCTCTTAATACTTTTTATCTACTGGTAAGTGCTGCCCTAGTCATGTGGATGGCTGCTGGGTTTGCCATGCTAGAAGCTGGCCTCGTGCGCAGCAAAAACACCACCGAGATTCTAGTTAAAAACATCTTACTTTATGCGATTGCCTGCCTGTGCTATTTACTTATCGGTTATACGCTAATGTACGGCAGCCCAGATGTCACCGACTTTGCGCCACAGGCGAACTTTTTCTTTCAAGTCGTTTTTGTGGCAACCGCTATGTCGATTGTATCTGGTGCAGTTGCCGAGAGAATGAAATTAACTAGTTTTTTACTCTTTGCAGTCGTCATGACTAGCTTCATTTATCCTATTCAAGGGTCTTGGAGTTGGGGTGGCGGGTTTCTAGCTAACGCTGGCTTTATTGATTTTGCTGGCTCGGGTATTGTTCACCTTGCCGGCGCCGCAGCTGCGCTAGCTGGGGTGTTACTACTCGGCCCACGCAAAGGTAAATACGGACACAGCGGCAATATTTATGCCATTCCTGGCGCCAATATGCCTCTTGCAGCCCTTGGAACCTTGATTTTGTGGTTAGGCTGGTTTGGTTTTAACGGTGGTTCTCAACTAAGCATTGTCGGCCAAAACAACAGCTCTGCGGTAGCTCAAATTTTTGTGAATACTAATACCGCGGCAGCAGCGGGAGCTCTTGCCGCATTTCTGCTGGTGCGTATCATCTGGCGTAAATCAGACCTGACTATGATCTTAAACGGTGCTCTCGCTGGGTTAGTAGCTATCACTGCTGAGCCAAGTGCCAGTTCAGCGATAACCGCTAGCCTCATCGGCTTGGGTGCTGGGGTGTTGGTTGTGGTTGCCATTATCGGACTTGACCGAGCTCGAATTGATGACCCCGTTGGTGCCATTTCAGTACATGGAGTGTGTGGTATCTATGGCTTATTAATGGTCAGCATCACTCATGCTGAAGCAACCTTGCTAACCCAGCTGTACGGTATTGTAGTGATCTTTGCTTGGGTCTTTAGTTTAAGCCTGTTGGCTTGGTGGCTACTACGGGTCACCATCGGTATTAGAATCAGTGCCGAACACGAATACAGCGGTGCCGATATTGCTGACTGTGGAGTAGAAGCCTATCCTGAATTTGTGTACGGCAAAACTAAGTGACAATAATGCCCTGTGGGAGCTTTCCTACAGGGCGTTGTTATTGTAATCTTGCATGAAAATTTGCCAAGTTGCCATAAACAATGCAGCAATTAACGGCCCAATCACAAACCCATTAATACCGAACAAAGTAATACCGCCGATAGTTGAAAACAGCACGATATAATCGGGTAGTTTGGTATCTCGACCAACCAAAATAGGACGTAGCACATTATCTGCAAGGCCGATAATAATAGCCCCATAGGCGAGCAAGATAGTGGCGCTTATCCAGGCTCCGGTGGCGTATAAATACAAGCTCACTGGCAGCCAAATCAGTGCCGCTCCTACCGCAGGAATAAGCGATAAGAACGCCATAATAACGCCCCACAACAAGGGGCCAGGAATATCCAAAATCCAAAAGATGATGCCGCCAAGTGCTCCCTGTACGATGGCCACCACGAGATTACCTTTTACCGTTGCTCGCGTTACTTCAACAAACTTTTGAAATAACTGATGCTCACGTTCATCCCCTAGCGGCAAGGCTTTAATTAACAAACGCCGTAACTTACGGCCATCTCGTAATAAGAAAAATGCCAAGTACATCATTAAGGCAGTACTGATTAAAAAGCTAAAGGTGTTTTGCCCAATCACCAACGATTCTTTGGCAAGATACTTGCTTACCGCTTGGATAGCACTGACCACTTGTTCCCGAATATCATTAGGATTAATACCCAGCTCTTCTAGCGCTTGGTCTACAAACGGATAAGCATCCCGCAGTTGCTGCAAGATAGCACGTGGGTCAATTTCACCGGAATCTAGTTGCTGGTAAAACTTGAGGCCTTCTTGTACAAACGCAGTAGCCAAAAAAACCAACGGTAACACCACTATGGTCATGCAAATCAATAGGGTAATAAATGCATGGGTATTAGGATAATGACCAAATTTAGCGCGTAAGCGCAACTGCAACGGAGAAAAGATAACAGCAACGGCACAAGCCCAAAAAATAGCGGACCAAAAGGGTTCGAGAATAATACCAAAGGCGAAGGTCACTGCTATGAGTAAAATAATAAAGGATCTAAATTCTAATTTTTCTCGCATGGTTGCGCCTTGTTGGGTAAAAGAATACAGTTAATATTGGCAATATTCCTTGAGATGAGCAAGCTATGAAAACAATAACAGACCATTTAGCCGGCTATGCTGCGTACCATCGCGATCGCAGAAACATATACACTCACTTGGTAGGGATTCCGATGATTGTTATCGCTATCGAGATCTTACTGTCGCGACCCAGCGGTATCATCTTGGGGGTACCACTCTCCCCTGCTATTCTTGTCAGTGCCCTAGCTGCACTCTTCTATCTTAAATTAGATGTGTTTTTAGGAATACTGATGACGTTGCTGCTAGGCTTAGCCGTATGGTTAGGCAGCCATGTTGCCTTGTTACCTACCAGTGCTTGGCTCAGCTGGGGCATCGGCTTATTTGTGATCGGCTGGGTATTTCAGTTCATTGGCCATTATTACGAAGGACGCAAACCAGCATTCGTAGACGATATTATGGGCTTAGCTATCGGGCCTTTATTCGTCGTTGCTGAAGTGGTTTTCATGCTCGGTTTAAAAAAACCACTGCATCAGGCCATTGAGGCAAGATTTAGCTCGTAACTGCAAAGGGGAATGTCAGCATCAGCTCGACGATCCCCCGGCTGCTGCTGAATGGTTCTGCAAAAAGACTTCAAGTTCGTTGATGGGCATTGGGCGTGCATAAAAATAACCTTGAGCCCGGTTGCAACCAATCTCACGAAAGTAATTAGCCATAGCCGCCGTCTCAACTCCTTCTATGACCACTTGTTTGCCAATTTCCTGGCAAATGGTAACCAGCATGGTAACAATTCGCGCCTGTTTAGCATCTACCAGAACATCTTGCGTGAACGACCGATCAAACTTAATACAATCAGCCGGTAGCTGGTACAGATAAGATAGACTTGAATAACCGGTACCAAAATCATCAATAGCAATACTACATCCCAGCTCAGTTAACGAGGCTAAGCTAGTTTGCGAACCTGCCGAGTGCTCAATAAAGTCACTTTCTGTGAGCTCAAGCACTAGCTTGTTTGCGTTAACTCCATAGCGCTGCAGCTGAACCTCCAAGAAATCAGCAAATGGATAACGCTTTAATTGCTGCGATGATACGTTTATCGCCACAGTCAGTAATTGTAAGCAGCTATGGCTCCCTATATCGGCTAATACCTGCTGTACCACTAATTCACCTAGTTGGATGATTTGACCGGTTCGTTCTGCAATAGGAATAAATACAGCGGGTGAAATATGGCTACCGGTGTCGGTTTGCCAACGAACTAGACTTTCAACACTAACGATGGCTCCTGTTTGGAGATCAATAATCGGTTGATAAACTACTTTCAGCTGGCGTCTATCCAGGGCTTTCTGAAGTTCATTTCGAATGGATACTATGGTGCGATAATTATCTGCCATTTCTTCCACAAAAAAGCGATAGGTGTTGCCACCTGCTTGCTTGGCTGCCGACATAGCTACATCGGCTAATTGAATCAGCTGTTGTTGCGACTGAGCGGCAATGGCCGTATGAGCAATCCCAATACTCGCGGTAAGATGTAATTCAAATCCTTCCACATCAATTTGTTGACGCACTGCAGCTAGTAAATTTTCTGCTAGGTGTTGGGTTTGTTGCTCGTCTAACTGGTCCGAAAATACAATAAATTCATCACTACTGAAACGAGCAATAGAACAGTTATTTGGGCACTGCTGGCTGATCCGAGCCCCGATAATCTTTAATACTTGATCACCTAACGAGTGGCCTAAACTATCATTAACTGGTTTAAAACCATCAAGATCAATAAATAAAATCATGCTTTGATTGTTGGCTTGCGCAAAACTCGAGTTCATAGTTTCGCGCAGGGCATCACGACGCAATAGCCCCGTAATTTCGTCGTAGCGCGCTAACTGGTAAAACCGACTTTTTTCATGACGTAATTGTTTGGACCTATCTGCCGCTAAAATAAAAGTGAAACAGAATGCCAAGCTAGCCCACAAAATTAGTTGGTTTAGTTGGGCAAAGCCACGCACGCTTGCTTGGCTTGTTAAAAAAGCAACAAAATTCAGTTCGGCGTTGTAAGTGACGGGGGCTAACCTACTCAGATAATAAGGAAACTGTTGCTGTAATTCATTTAAAGTGTAAGTTTTGAAGGTAGCAGCATCAAGAGGAACCAACACCTCTTGAGTTAATTGGATATATGTATTTAACCCAGAAAAACCGCGTAAATAATCTAAATTTGTGATCCTTTGAACGTTTATCAACGCCACCACCACCAGCGGTTCGGCAGCTACTGCTGGCAACGGAACCTTGATTAATAACAACGGCTGGGGAGTTTGCAGAGAACCGCCATGAAGGGTTCGTTGCACACTATTATCAGCATCCTGCAACCAACCTACAAACATATCGGTTTTAAACATATCCAGTTCGAGCGCACTATCACTCAAACCATGAACTTGCACTAGTTCACCATTTTGACGAAGTAATAACACCCCATCAATTAGAGGATAATCACTGCTAAGAGCTTCACCATCACGGCTGATAATAGCTGGCAATTCAGTGGCACTGGCTTGTAGCCAACGCTCTTGGGCGCGGCGGAACATCTGTGTGGTTGACTCTAATCTATCCACAATGGCTTGCGATACAGTCGCAATTTTCAGCTCGGCTTGGGTCGTTTCATGTTGCACATTAAAGAGCGTTAACACAAACCAAATGGCATAGCCGGCCTGCATCACCAAGGCTGCTATCAATGCAGCTTTGGATAAACGCTGCTGCTTATTTGATAGTTTGTATCGTGAATGAATCCATAGCGCTACTCCGCCTAATAGCACCACCACGCTTAGAATCGAGATAGTAATTGGATTAGCTGGTTTAAGCGCCAGGATAGGAAACCACAATTGCAGTTGCATGTAGCAACCACCAAGCATCGCCGCCACGGCTGTAAGGCGCCAAATCATACGACCGCTAGCACTTGTTGCTTGCACCACAAAGGACACTGCTGCCCCCATGATTAAACTGATGATCAGCCCCATTGGGGCACTAGCTAATAATTGATTATCTCCCGCAATCACCAAGTAGAAACTGATAGCGCCAGTAGCTAACAATAAGATACCACTCAAACGCGCCCACCAACGCCATTGCAGCAGCGTAAAGAAAAACCCAAAGGAGACTAATAAACAAGCTGTTGCTAACGGTAAAGGGATAAGATGGAGGAGCAGATCCGATTGATAAACCAGCGCTTCGACCAAGCCCAACAAGCCGACGATCCAGAACAAACTGGTAATAGTGATATACACGGCTGCGGCCGCGGTACGGCTGAAATAATCAATCTTCATAAATGACCTATTACATTAGCTCCAAGCCAGTACTTGCGTGACCAATTTACCAATGCCCACGTCAGCTTCAGCGACCGATTGCGCCAGCATATAAGCAGGCGTCGTTACTACCTTGTGTTCCGCATCCACCACTATGTCATCTACTGTGCATTCAATATGTTCAGCTCCCATTTGCTGCAAGGCAGCCGCAGTATCAGCATCGTTACCTATCGTTAACTTAATTCCAGCCGGATAAACTAGAGGAAGCAGCGCAGGGGCAATACACATGTATCCAGCCGGCTTGCCTTGCTCCGCAAACTCAGTACACACGCGTTTTACCTCAGTATCAAGGGTTGCAGCAGCGCCTTGCAGCGCAAAATCACACAAGTTTTTCGCCACCCCGAAGCCTCCTGGAATAATCAATGCATCAAATTCCTCTGCCTGCAATTCTGTCAGTGCCTGCACCTCGCCTCGGGCAATCCTTGCTGATTCTTGTAGTACGTTCCGTGAGCTAGCTTCGGTAGCTCCTGTCAGATGGTTTAATACATGATGCTGGGGTTTATCAGGGGCAAAGCATTGGTAGCTGGCGCTAGCTTTCGTTAAATGCAGCAAAGTTAACACCACTTCATTAATTTCACTGCCATCAAAAACACCGCTACCAGCTAGTATCACTGCAACTTTTTTCATCGGCTCCTACTCCTTTATGCTGTTATCACCGTATAAGATAGCTGATAGATTGATTGTTATTAAAGCTGAGATCAAGGGTGAATCATGTTGTTACGTATTACGCTACTAGTTTTGACTGTGCTATTAGCTGGCTGTTCTGGGTCGGATTGGCGCACCGCATCACGTGAGCCTGCCGGATTGGCTGTCGACCCAACTCAACATCCAGAGGCTGTGATCGAAGTTTACGCGGCTGATGCTTTTGGTTGGCGCGGCTGGTTTGCCGTGCATACCTGGATTGCCGTGAAGCCAGAAAATGCCCGTGAGTATACCGTACATGAAGTGGTGGGCTGGCGCGTGGATAGGGGGCAACCGGCACTCTACAGCTATCAAACCCCTACCCCAGATCGTTATTGGTACGGTGCTAAGCCAGAAAAATTATTAGAACTAAGAGGTGCTAATGCAGCTCAGTTGATACCGCAAATCGCCGCAGCGGCACAGCGTTATCCATGGGCCAATGAATACACCGCAGTGCCTGGACCTAATAGTAATACCTTTCCGGCTTGGATTGCGAAACAAGTACCCGAGCTTGGCTTGCAGTTACCCTTCAGTGCCATTGGTAGCGGCTATGCCGACAAGGATCCGAACAACGCTGATTAGTTCAGCTTAATTCTAGCTTGAACATAGCAAAACTTGCTAAATAAGGGATAATAGCCACCTAAATACATTCTTTTGTTGGTTAGGTGGCTACCCATGGAAATTAAAGTTAACTTTCTCGATAACTTACGGCTTGAGGCGAAGTTTGATGACTTCACCGTAGTGACCGATCAACCGATACGGTACAAAGGTGATGGTTCAGCTCCTAGCCCCTTTGATTATTTTCTTGCCTCTTCAGCCATGTGCGCTGCCTATTTTGTGAAAGTTTATTGCCTATCCCGCAATATTCCGACCGATAACATTCGTTTATCACAGAACAATATTGTTGACCCTGAGAATCGCTACAACCAAATTTTTAAAATCCAAGTTGAGCTACCAGAAGATATCTCAGACAAAGATCGCCAAGGTATTTTACGCTCTATCGATCGTTGCACCGTCAAAAAAGTAGTGCAAACTGGGCCTGAGTTTCAAATTGAGGTGGTGGAGAATCTGGATGAAGATGCTCAAGCCTTATTAATGGGTGCCCCAGAGGGTGGCAGCCTGACTTATATTGAAGGTAAAGATCTACCTTTAGAGCAAACCATTGCGAATATGACCCAGATCCTTGCTAATTTGGGTATGAAAATAGAAATCGCCTCGTGGCGCAATATAGTACCGCATGTTTGGTCGTTACATATTCGCGATGCAGCCTCTCCTATGTGCTTTACCAATGGTAAAGGCGCCACCAAAGAAAGTGCCCTAGCCTCAGCCTTGGGTGAATTTATTGAGCGTCTGAATTGCAACTTCTTTTACAACGACCAATATTTTGGTGAAACCATTGCTAACGCAGATTTTGTGCACTATCCCAATGAACGATGGTTTCAGCCAGGACCAAACGATGAGTTGCCAGAAGGGCTACTTGATGAGTATTGCTTAACGATTTATAACCCAGATGACGAACTCCTTGGTTCTCATCTAATTGACACAAACTCAGGACGCCGTGATCGTGGTATCTGTGCTCTGCCCTATGTGCGCCAGAGTGATGGTGAGACTGTTTATTTCCCTTCAAACTTAATTGAAAATCTCTACCTAAGTAATGGTATGAGCGCCGGCAATACGTTACCAGAAGCTCAAGTACAATGCTTATCTGAGATTTTTGAACGGGCGGTCAAAAAGTACATTATAGAAGAGGAAATTGCGCTACCTGATGTGCCCGCTGAAGTGCTGGCTAAATATCCAGCGATTGTTGAAGGTATTCAAGCATTAGAAGCACAAGGCTTTCCTGTGTTGGTGAAAGATGCATCGCTGGGCGGACAATTCCCGGTCATGTGTGTCACCTTAATGAACCCCCGCACTGGTGGTGTGTTTGCCTCCTTTGGCGCCCATCCTAGTTTGCATGTGGCATTAGAACGCAGCCTTACCGAGTTGTTGCAAGGGCGTAGTTTTGAGGGCCTGAATGACTTTATGCCTCCTACCTTCAATTCGATGGCGGTAACTGAACCCAATAACTATGTCGAGCATTTTATCGATTCTTCTGGGGTCATTTCATGGCGCTTCTTCAGTGCACGCAGTGACTACGAGTTTGTTGAATGGGATTTTTCTGGCAGCAATAGCGAAGAGGTTACAGCGTTATTTGGTATTTTAGCTGAATTAGGACTAGAGGCGTACATGGCGGTGCATACCGATCTTGGTGCTCCAGTCTGTCGCATCTTAGTGCCCGGTTATTCTGAAGTTTACCCCATTGAAGATTTAATTTGGGACAACACCAATAAAGCGCTAGATTATCGTCATGATATTCTAAATTTGCACCGCTTAAGTGACGCTGAATTAACGGATTTAGTAGATCGTTTAGAAGCAAGCCAATTAGACAACTACATGGATATCATTACCCTGATTGGGGTTGAATTTGATGAAAACACGGTCTGGGGTCAATTAACCATTTTAGAGCTAAAAATCTTGATCTACTTAGCATTAGGCCGTTCAGAAGAAGCGTATGATTTGGTTGAAGCCTTTTTGCAATACAATGACAACACCGTGGCCCGCGGTCTCTTTTATCGCGCTGTAAGTGCCGTGTTAGATATCACCTTAGATGATGAGTTAGAGCTGGCCGATTATTTACCGAATCTACAACGCATGTTTGGTGAAGAAACCATGGCTGCGGTTGTGGGTAGTGTCGATGGCACCGTGCGTTTTTACGGCCTCACCCCAACTAATTCTCAATTAGAAGGGTTAGACCGTCATTTACGCCTCCTAGAAAGTTATCAAAAACTGCATAACGCACGCGCAGCTGCTGCTGCTAAACTGAGTTGAGGCCAGCAAGGGAATTAACCAAAGGAATACCCCATGTTCGCGATCAAAGAGGCCTACCAAGCCGGATTATTGCAAGCTAGACATTGGCCACAGAATATTCTGGCTGGGGTTATTGTTGGTATTGTGGCGTTGCCGCTAGCGATGGCCTTTGCTATCGCTAGCGGAGTTAAACCCGAGCAAGGTATCTACACCGCGATCATTGCCGGCATCATCGTCTCCCTAGCCGGTGGTTCTCGGGTACAAATAGCAGGCCCTACCGGGGCCTTTATTGTTATTTTGGCTGGAATCGTCGCTGAACATGGCATCGTTGGCTTACAAGTGGCCACGATGATGGCTGGTGTGATCTTGCTCATCTTAGGAGCAGCTAAACTCGGTAGCATCATTCGTTATATTCCGGACCCAGTGATTATTGGTTTCACCAGCGGCATTGCAGTGATTATCTTTGTAGGACAGTGGCAAGAGTTTTTTGGGGTGACCGCTGTATCTGCTGAACATTTCCATCAACAGATCTGGGGCTTGCTACAGCAATTACCTCAGCTTGACCTAGCCACCACTGGTATCGCGATTGCCGCACTTCTAGCAGTACTGGTGACTCCCAAAATTCCATATTTAAGAAAAGTTCCCGGACCTTTAATCGCTCTGGTGCTGGCTACCCTGCTACAGCTGATATTCAATTTTGCCAGCGTACGAACTATTGGCTCCGCCTTTGGTGGCATTCCGCAGGGGTTACCAGAATTTAGCTTGCCTCAGTTAAGTTTCAGCCAGATAGTGACACTTATTGGGCCAGCATTTGCCATCGCCATGTTGGGTGCGATTGAATCTCTATTATCAGCGGTTGTAGCTGATGGCATGGCAGGAACCAAGCACCACTCTAACCAAGAATTGATGGGCCAAGGTGCTGCTAACATCATTGCTCCCTTGTTTGGCGGTATTGCTGCAACGGGTGCCATTGCCCGTACGGCAACTAATATTCGTAACGGCGGTAATAGTCCGATTGCAGGTGTTGTACATGGCCTAGTGTTGGTGATCATTTTGCTGGCGTTAGCGCCACTGGCAGATGCTATCCCTTTAGCAGCGCTCAGTGCCATCTTGTTTGTAGTGGCATGGAACATGAGCGATGCTCCTCACTTTCTTAAAATGCTGCGCCGTGCTCCGCGCGCTGATATCGCCATTTTATTAATTACGTTCTCACTCACCGTGTTTGCAGATCTGGTGGTAGCTGTGAACATTGGAGTCATCATTGCCATGTTACATTTTGTGCGGCGCATGGCTAGCAGTGTGGAAGTGAAAGCTGAGACTCAACCAGAATTGGCACCCGCTTTGGCGCAGCATCAATTAACCGAATTACCCCCAGGAATTTCAGTTTATACCCTTGAAGGACCGTTCTTTTTTGCTGCAGCAGAAACCTTTGAGCGCACCCTTGGCGCGATTCATGCACGCCCACATATATTGATCCTTCGGTTTAAGTGGGTGCCCTTTATGGATATTACGGCACTACAAACCTTAGAAGAAGTCATTCAGCGCTTTCAACGTCAACATACCCAAGTACTCATTTCGGGCGCTAATGAACGGGTGCTTAAGAAACTTGAACGAGCTGGGATTGTTACTTTAGTAGGAGCTACTTCGGTGTTTAGCAATTTTGAACCGGCTTTAGCTAAAGCGCTGGCAGCATTACCCACCAGCGCCGAGTCACGTCATTAATTATTACCTTGGCCGCCCGTTAACACATCATTGAGGCTACCTTGGCCACGGCTAGGTTTACTAATACCACAAGGGCTACCAGTGTCACCACAACCTACGCCGTTAATGCGTGAACCAATGGAGCGATTATCATAGCTACCAGAAGCATCAATCTGGTCAATCAAACGACCTAACTGACTACGATAACGATTTGCTTCGGCTGTGACGCTAATACGTTCCATAGCTTGTTCTGCCGCTAATAAGCTTTTACCTTTAGCGGAATTCATCAGTTCGGTGCCTTGTAGCTGTTGGTTCACCTGTTTTAAATGATTACGCGCTTCCGTATGGCCTGTGCGCGCTAATTTTGCATAGAGCTCTGCCGCTGCAGGAAGATCTTGCTCAACTAAAGTACCGGTATGCTGCAATCTTGCTAATGCGTACATAGCACTCACTAAATTTGCCTCGGCAGCTGCTTGTAACAGCGGTAATGCCTGTAATTGTTCGGCATTATCAGTACTGCCCAGTAGCTTAACGGCTTTATCATATTGGGCTGGCGCATAGCCTTTTTCTGCAGCTCGATCCAACCACTGCCGAGCTTGCTCAGTATTTTGTGGTA
Source organism: Pseudidiomarina fusca (assembly GCF_032227045.1). Classification (NCBI taxonomy): domain Bacteria; kingdom Pseudomonadati; phylum Pseudomonadota; class Gammaproteobacteria; order Alteromonadales; family Idiomarinaceae; genus Pseudidiomarina; species Pseudidiomarina fusca. The sequence continues at coordinate 78,105 of NZ_JANFPJ010000011.1, read as the reverse complement.
ACACAAAACCACGCGCATACCAATCAGCCATCACAAACATCGCCAATGGATTCCGTTTACGTACACCATGCTCGATAAACTCTTTAGCTTTACCGAGATCTTGCTCGACCCCATCACCACTAGCATAAGCTAAAGCAACGACAGCTGCCGCATCGCCACTACCTTTTCGGGCCAAACGCTCAAGTTCCGAGAGCTCTTTATCACAATCACCACTTTTGCAGATAGAAACAGCTTCAGTGGAGGCAGCTTGGCCATCAACCCGAGGCACAGCGGAAGCTGCACTGAACCAAAATTGACTAGCTAGGATACTTAGCGAACTTACGGTGACTAATAACACACGAGACATAGGAGCAAACCTTTTGGTTACTGATGATGCTAACGATTACGCAACAATGTAGCATTTAGGCCACAAGGCATACAGGTGCGCATGGTAACCATTTGTAAAAGTTGTTACAGAAAGCACCACAAAAAAAGCCCTTAACCTATTTAGATTAAGGGCCTTGTTAACTCATATAGAGCTATCGCTTAGCTGCTAAGCTAAGAAAAAATCAAGAAATAAGCCACAGCTGCAATGAGTACCGGCGACAGTATACTAGCAACAAAGCGGAATAATTTAATACACCAATTCGGGCATTCTTTTTCTAACTCAGCTCGAATAACCGGCCAAATACGCCAGCCAACAAACACTGCAGCTAACATACCACCTAAAGGCATCAATAAATTCGATGCAATAAAATCCATTAAATCAAAAGGTGTTTTGCCAAACAGACTTAAGTTATCTGCTGCGCCACCAAAACTCAACGCCGCCGGCACTCCAAGTAAAATGAAATTAACGGCCGCAACCCACAAAGTGGCTTTCTTACGCGACACCTTGTATTCATCAATCAAAAACGCCACTACCGGCTCTAGAATAGAAATAGCTGAGGTGATTGCTGCAAATAACAACAATAAGAAGAAAATGATGGCAAGGAACTGCCCACCAGCCATCTGTGCAAATAATGCTGGCATAGTAATAAAAGTTAAGCCGGGGCCCGCAGCCGGGTCAACGTCAAAGGCAAAGACCGCCGGCAAAATCATCAAGCCCGCTAAAACCGATGCTAAGATAGCTAAAAAGGCAATCCACAGGCCTGAGTTGATCACCCGTGTTTCTGTATTTAAATAAGAGCCATAAGCTATCATTAAGCCAGCTCCTACCGATAATGAGAATACCGCCAAACCGAGGGCGTCTAACACCATCCGGATGCTCAGTTTGCTCCAGTCAGGTGTAATTAAATAGAGTAACCCGTCAATAGCGCCGGGCAATGTTAAACTGCGCACCACCAAAAACAACATCAATACAAACAACGTTGGCATCAATATCTTACAAATTCGTTCGATACCAGATTGTACCCCAGCAATAACAATACCAGCTGTAATAGATAGGAATAAGAAGGTATAAACTAGTGCAGGCAAAGGGTCGCCAATAAATTGTCCAAAGGCGGCTTCAAGTGCAGCCCCGTCAGTTGTCAGTACATCGCCTCGCACGGCTTCAAAAACGTAAGCAATGGTCCAACCACCGACTACTGAATAAAAGCCAAGAATCAAAAAGACACAGAGTACCGAGATCCACCCTGCTACATGCCAATAACCGCCGCCTAAAGCTCGATAGGCTGAGGTGGCTGATTTATTAGCGCGACGGCCAATCATCATCTCCGAGAGCATCATCACGGCACCCACGGTAAAGACGCAGGCCAAATAGACCAATAAGAATACCCCGCCACCATTTTGGCCGGCAATGTATGGAAACTTCCAAATGGCGCCTAGGCCCACCGCAGACCCCGCTGCAGCAAAGATAAATCCTATTTTTGATCCCCAAGATCCGCGGTTATCAGTCATTACCGTCATAGCTATCAACTCTTTATTATTGTATTTATTATGTGCATGGCAGTGCTTACTGCGCTTTATTGAGGCTACACTTTAGAGATTTTTTGCACGAATGAATAGACTTGTTTGATAGTTATCAAAGAAAAAAAGATGAGCAACGGCTAAGTGCTGTCAATAACCGTTAAAATCCTGTCGGGTGCGTAATCAATAGAGCGTTCCAGCTCATAGGTTAATTGGGTCTGGTGCTTCTTCACTAGTTGCGGCTCAAAGTTGCCAGCACGATCGCGGTACGAAAGTAGTCTGGGCATTTGAAGTACGCGGATAACATCAGCCATAAAGGCTTTAAAGATGGTGGCCCCTCCCAGATTTGAACTGGGGACCAACCGATTATGAGTCGGCTGCTCTAACCACTGAGCTAAGGGGCCATACGAGACATGGTTGTTAACCTATGCGATTAACAAAGCGGGCGCAAGTATATGAAATTTCGACCCGCTTGTCATGACCCTTGCCGAGTTTTTTATAAGGTTAAATGGTAGAAATCAGCTGCGTTTTGAGCAAAGACTTTGTCGATAGCTTTCGTATCGCCTAGGGCTTCACACACAGTCTCAATATCGCGCACATTAAATGGCCGTTCTGCTCGGGTTGAAGGCAAATCTGTACCAAACATTAAACTGTCTGGATTAACGCTATAAATAGCCTTAACAGCTTTGGCTACGTCTACTTCAGTGCGACCAAAACCACTCGCTTTAATCTTAACCCCATGCTCGGCGAGCTTTTGCACTTGCGACAAACCTGACCGAGCCATACCTAAATGGTCTATCGAGGCCTTCGGCAATTTGATCAATTTCGGCACCACTTCATCGAGTTCGCGGCTATCAACATACATTTCAAGATGCCAGCCAGCGAGATCCCATATCCTCTTCCCAAAATCTACTAGATTATCTAAACCACTGACCACGCCACGTTTTAAATTAACACGGATACCGCGAATACGATGCTCACGCAGTTTCAAAATTTCGGCATCGGAGACTGAACTCGGTAAATTAGTGATACCCACAAAATTCGGTCCCATGGCTGCTAAAGCGGCCTTCAAGTAACTCTGGTCAAAACCTTGCACCGAGCCAGAGACAATCACCCCACCTACGATGTTAAAATGCTTAGTACGATGCAGGTAGTCTTCAATCAAAAACTGCGATGGCAAAAAACCTTGATTCTCGATTAAAGGAAACGCGTCATTGTAGATATGAAAGTGCGCATCAACAATGCGTCCTGGTTGCTGGGTTACGGTTTTACTCTGATCTATATCGATCATGATTCATCCTTTTCAGCGAAGTTGCCGCTATTTTAACAAATTTAGCCGCAAAAATAAAAAAAGCCCTAGAGCTAGCTCTAGAGCTTCTTATGACCGATATAAATCTCAGTCGTTCCGTGTTATTCGTCCAAGAAGGATTTCAACTGTTCTGAACGACTTGGATGACGCAATTTACGAAGCGCCTTAGCTTCTATTTGACGAATCCTCTCACGAGTTACGTCAAACTGCTTACCTACCTCTTCCAAGGTATGATCGGTATTCATATCAATCCCAAATCGCATCCGTAGAACTTTCGCTTCGCGCTGAGTTAAACCACCTAGCACCTCGCGAACGGCATTACGTAAGCTTTCTGAAGTAGCCGAGTCCACTGGTAAATCAAGGGTAGTATCCTCGATGAAATCACCTAAATGTGAATCTTCATCATCACCGATAGGAGTTTCCATTGAGATCGGCTCTTTCGCAATTTTCAGAACTTTGCGAATCTTATCCTCAGGCATCACCATACGTTCGGCAAGCTCTTCCGGACTTGGCTCACGCCCCATCTCTTGCAACATTTGACGTGAAATACGATTGAGTTTATTGATAGTCTCAATCATATGCACAGGAATACGGATGGTACGGGCTTGGTCAGCAATTGAACGAGTAATCGCCTGACGAATCCACCATGTAGCGTAAGTTGAGAACTTATAACCACGGCGATATTCAAACTTGTCAACGGCCTTCATCAAACCGATGTTCCCTTCCTGAATGAGATCAAGGAACTGCAAACCGCGGTTGGTGTATTTTTTCGCGATGGAAATAACCAAACGTAAGTTAGCTTCAACCATTTCCTTTTTAGCACGACGCGCTTTGGCTTCGCCAATCGACATGCGACGATTAATATCTTTTACTTTGGCAATAGTTAACCCAGTTTCAACTTCAACTTCGGCTAACTTATGAATACAACGTTCTACCTCTGGTTGTAGCTCTTGTAAGACGGCCGAGTAGGCCTCACCTTCTGCAATCGCTGCTGTTAACCAGCTGGTACTATTTTCGTTACCGGCAAAAACCTTCATGAATGAGCGTTTTGGCATAGCCGCTTGCTCTACACACATCTTCATGATCAAGCGCTCTTGCACTCGCACTCGATGCATCATGTCACGCATGTCTTTAACTAAGCGATCAAACTGCTTAGGTACTAAGCGGAACTGCTTAAACAATTCACTTAAGGCTTCAATTTCAGTGCGGGCCTTGGCGTGCTCACGACCATGCTTGCTGATAGCAGTACGAGTTTTTTCGTACTGTTCACGTAATTCGGCAAACTTTTGACGAGCAAACTCAGGATCTATACCGCTATCAGAGCTATCGTCATCGCTATCGTCGTCTTCATCGGCATCATCATCATCGTCTTCAAGCTCGTCTTCGCTTAATTCTGAGCCGATGTGAGTAGCACTAACCGGCGCTGCATCCACTTCGTTAGGATCGATAAAACCAGAGATAATATCGGTTAAGCGCATTTCTTCCGCTTCACACGAATCCCATTGCTCTAGCAAGAAGTTGATGGCTTCAGGATATTCTGCTACTGAGCACTGAACTTGGTTAATCCCATCTTCAATACGCTTAGCAATGTCAATCTCGCCTTCACGAGTTAACAGCTCAACGGTACCCATCTCACGCATGTACATACGTACGGGGTCAGTGGTGCGACCAAGCTCGCCGTCAACGCTTGCTAAAGCTTGCGCAGCAGCCTCTGCCGCATCTTCGTCGGCGGTATCTTCGCTCATCATCAATTCATCGGCATCAGGGGCACTTTCGAACACCTGAATACCCATATCATTGATCATGCCGATGATGTCTTCGATTTGATCCGAATCAACGATCTCAGAAGGAAGGTGATCATTCACTTCTGAAAAAGTGAGATACCCTTGCTCTTTGCCTTTGGCAATAAGAAGTCTGAGTTGTGATTGACGACTCTGCTGCATACAGATCTACCACCTGTTATTAAATAGAAAAGTAACCGGTCTTCACTTCGGCGACTTAATTAATGTATGACCACTACCTTAATTAAATAAGTGCGTGAGGTGTAAAATTCAAGACCGGAAATTGTAGCAGATACTGTCGTTTTGAGCCAGAAATTAATCAGTTGTTTGTGGGGATTTGTGCGACAGCGAGTTCCCCAGTGCCTATTAATTGGCCATCTTTAAATACCAGTGGAGTGCACTCATCGCGGGTGGTATTACCATCGGCATGAACCCGTTGAGTACGATAGTAAAGGACTCGATAGCGCTTACCATCACGAGTGACTAGATCTGAAAATTCCGGTACACCTAGCTCAGCTTCTACGGTAGCCACGCTGGTACTTTCTTGCAATGAAGCAATAATCTGGCGATTGCGCTGCTCTTTATCTGCAACTTCAGATGAGCTTTGCCGGTGCTCGGTTTCAGTCACGATAATACAACCACTTAAACCAAGGCTTAGTGCCGCGACAGTCATCAAAGCAACGACCTGCTTAGGTGCCACAAAAGATCTCATAACATCTCCTAGTAATCTGTTTTTTATTAATAAAGTGAGTAAGTCAAACTGACTTGATAACTAAAGCAAAGCTTGTGCCAACTCTAATAACATTTTGTTTTTCATCGTTTTTGTTTAAAATCAAGAGCCATGGAATAGGCTATTCCACCACTTATTAGCGTTTTCCACGATCCGAACGGTATTGCAATAACACCATGTACTCTTGCTTTTCTTCTTTGCTTAGCGGTGCTTGTTGCTCTTTGGCCAGTAACTCACTAGCACGCTGTTCCATATATTGATCAATAAAATAGAGAAAGGTATCAAAGAATTCTTGCGCAACGTGCTCTTCATCTAGGTGATGTTCCCAACTTGCTAATTGTCGCAATGCTTTTTCTTCGGGCTGATCGCGCCACAACTCGAGTAACTGCGCAGTAGTTAACTGTTGCTGCTGTGTCTGTTCATGCAGGGCTAATAACAATTCAATACCTGGTTGCTTTAATTCAATCAGCTCTTTATGCAAAGGAATCTCTCGCCCTAGCTGCGGGTGCTGTACCAATAACCCGATAGCGCGCCGCATAGGCGTCATTTTAAGCTGCTCGGGGCGGCGGTGTTGGCTGGTAGGTGCTTTTATTTGTTGTTTAAGCTGCGAGGTTTCGCGGCGTAACAAACGTGCCAATCGATTCAGTAATTCTTCCCGATAAAATTCGCTTGCTACTCTTTCTATCAACGGTGTTGCTTGCTTCAATAGCATTGATTTGCCGGCATCACTACTCACATCAATAGTTTCTGTGAGGTGACTAAAAAAGTAGTCTATGAAGCTCTGTGCTTGTTGCAAGCGTGCGCTAAATGCCTCCGCTCCCTCTTTACGCACAATAGTGTCGGGGTCTTCACCATCGGGTAAAAACAAAAAGTTTAGCGCTAAGCCATCGTTTAATAATGGCAGTGCATTTTCCAGTGCCCGCCAAGCAGCATCTCGGCCAGCTCTATCACCGTCATAACAACAGGTGACTTGTGTGGTGGCACGAAATAACAGCTGTAACTGGTCTGCTGTTGTGGCCGTACCGAGGGATGCTACCGCGTAAGTGATTCCGGCTTGAGCCAAGGCAACCACATCCATATAACCCTCAACTATGACCACCTGAGCTAATTGTTTGTGCGCTTTCTTGGCTTCATAAAAGCCATAGAGTTCGCGTCCTTTATGAAAAATTCGTGTTTCTGGCGAGTTCAAATATTTTGGGCCATCACCCGTGATGATCCGTCCACCAAAACCGACCACCCGACCACGACGATCGCGGATCGGAAACATAATGCGGTCCCGAAAAAAGTCGTAGTAGCGCTGGTTTTCATTACGATTCACTAATTTAAGATCAAATAGCTGCTGACGATCTTTGTGATTTTTCGCCAAACTGAGTAGTAGTCCATCCCAGCCATCAGGGGCATAACCGATCTGAAAGTCTTTCACCACAGCACCGCTTAAACCACGACCTTTCAAGTAGTCGATAACTTGGCTACTCTTGGCATGATGACGTAACTGATGCGCAAAATACTTTGCCGCCTGTTCCATTTGCTGATAATCATCAGCGGCTTGCGCTCGTTGGCGGGCATCAGCTTGTGGATTAGCGCTGGTTTCGCGAGGCACTTCAACCCCCATGATTCCAGCTAATTCTTCAACCGCTTCAGGAAACTCGAGACCATCAAATTTCATCAAAAAATCAATGGCATTACCGTGTTCACCACAGCCAAAACAGTGATAGAACTGTTTGTCTGGAGCCACCGTAAAACTGGGGCTTTTTTCACTATGAAAGGGACAACAGGCCTGGTAATTTCTACCAGCCCGCTTAAGTGGCACTCGGCTATCGACAATCTCGACAATATCAGCGCGATCCAATAGATCATGGATAAAGCTTTTGGGAATCAGACCAGCCATAAAGGTTCCATTTGGGCATCACCTAAAGCACAGCATAGTAGGTAAAAAGTACTGCACACCATTGCTGTGGAGGTAGTTCAGATCATGGCGTCAGTGTACCCCAACTACGAACTCGTTGTAACGGTTGAATCACTTTATCTAGATGTTAGAGCTTCGAGAATGACGCCCACAAAAAAACCGAACTGAGAAGACTCAATCCGGCTTTTGAGGTCTGTGCTGTAGTGACACCGCCGTCGGCTGCGCCGCTACGGTACCAGTTACTTAGTACAGACGAGTACGACGTGCGTTCTCGCGAGATAATTTCTTCGCGTGACGCTTAACCGCAGCGGCTTTCTTGCGCTTACGCTCTGAAGTAGGCTTCTCGTAGAATTCACGGCTACGTACTTCAGACAATACACCTGCTTTCTCGCAAGAGCGCTTAAAACGACGTAAAGCTACGTCAAACGGCTCGTTTTCTTTTACTTTAACAACTGGCATTAAAATCTCACCTCAATGAAAATTCGGTTGTTGGTTATCGGTACTGGTTAAAATATAACCACGATGATCAAAATTGGTGCTGAATTGTAGCGAGTTAAGATCGCGATGTAAAGCCTATCTGGTATTTAAATCACAGCTGACCGTTTGGGAGGATTGGAAGTGGTAGTTTCATCAGCGAAGGCTGAACAAAGCTGGTGAAGTTTAACCTACCACCTCCAAAGAACTGACTTGCGTGTTAGTATGCCATCAGCTTACGACACACAATGTCGGAGCAAAGATAATCCTGCTGAATTGAATGATTTTTTTGTTAACTTTGTGAGCAACAGGTAGAATAGCTCAACCCATTTGCCGGAGTGCCACCATGCTAGAAACCTTTCTCTTTCAGTTTACCTCGCTATTTACCATGATCAATCCCATAGCGGCGATTCCCATTTATATTGCTTTAACTGAAGCCATGACACCTAAGGCTGCTCGGTGGGTAGCCATGCGCGCTTCAATAACAGCCTGTATCGCACTTTGTACTTTTGCCTTAGTGGGCGAAGCTATTTTTAGCTTTTTTAATATATCTGTTAACGGATTGCGCGTAGCCGGCGGTATTTTATTCTTTGTGATGGGCTTTGAAATGTTGCGTGGGCGCACTGTACCTAAACGCGTTGATGGTGAAAGCGAAGCTGATTTTGGTTCTGACGTTGCGGTAACTCCAATCGGCATTCCCATGGTTGCTGGCCCGGGTGCCATTACCATGGTGATTCTATTTATTCAGGAAAGTCCCGCAACTAGCAACACCATTAGCTTATTCGCTGCTATCGTTGCAGTTTGTATTCTCACTGCTTTCGTTCTAGCTAGTGGGCGTCAATTTATGGCAAAACTCGGACGCAGTGGCAGTAAGATTTTGATGCGATTGATGGGCCTGATTGTGATGCTGATTGCTGTTGAATTCTTCTTTGCCGGTATCAAGCCTTATATCTTAGATATTGCGCGCGCTATCTAGTGCTTGATGCGCGAAGCACCAACTAAAAAGCCCCGCAGTGGTGACACTGGCGGGGCTTTCTTTTAGCTTACAAGAAGCGGTTACAAAACCAACTTACTTGAGCTCTGGGACAGGTAGACCACGCTTAGCATAAAATTCAGCGACGTGTTCTTCTAGCCGATCGGCTTCTATAGCATCACGTAAATCCTGCATTACTTTTTGATAAAAATGCAGGTTGTGAATGGTATTCAAACGACCGCCTAGCATTTCATTAGAACGATCCAAATGATGCAAGTAGGCGCGAGAATAATTCTTACAGGTGTAGCAATCGCACTCAGGGTCTAATGGCCCGGTATCGGTGCGATGCACTGCGTTACGAATTTTTACCACTCCGGTACTGATAAATAAATGACCATTACGAGCGTTACGGGTTGGCATCACGCAATCAAACATGTCGACACCACGACGAACAGCTTCAACTAAATCTTCAGGCTTACCAACACCCATCAAATAACGAGGCTTATCAATCGGCATCGCAGGAGTAATATAATCTAACACCCGCATCATATCTTCTTTCGGCTCACCAACCGATAGCCCGCCAATGGCATAGCCATCAAAACCGATATCAGTAAGCCCCTCAAGTGAAATGGTACGCAACTCTTCGTACATACCACCTTGAATGATGCCAAATAACGCCGAAGGATTATCACCGTGCGCAGCTTTTGAGCGCTCAGCCCAGCGCAATGACAGCTCCATCGAAGAACGGGCTTCGGCTTGAGTAGCTGGGTACGGAGTACATTCGTCAAAGATCATGACAATATCCGAGCCTAGATCACGCTGTACTTCCATCGATTTTTCTGGGGTCAGCAAAATTTTCTCACCGTTAATGGGCGAACGGAAGGTAACGCCTTCTTCAGTAATTTTGCGCAATTCACCTAAGCTAAATACCTGAAAGCCGCCAGAATCGGTCAGAATCGGTTTGTCCCAATTCATAAAATCGTGCAAATCACCATGTTGTTTGATGATTGAGGTACCTGGTCTTAACATTAAGTGAAAGGTATTACCCAAACAGATTTGAGCCCCTGTTGCTTTAACTTCTTCTGGGGTCATACCTTTAACGGTACCGGCAGTACCTACTGGCATAAAAGCTGGGGTTTCCACTACGCCACGTTCAAACACCATACGCCCACGACGCGCTTTGCCCGAGGTTGTTAACAATTCAAATTTCATTTAATCACCGCTATCTATGTAGTTCACGGAAAAACAGTCCGAGGCGCTTAGTATACCTTAGCTGGTGCGACGGGTCACAAACATTGCATCACCGTAGCTAAAGAAGCGATATTTTTCCGCTACTGCTGCGGCGTAAGCGGCCATCACCTGAGCTTGCCCAGCAAACGCCGAAACCAACATGATCAGGGTCGATTCCGGTAAATGAAAATTCGTAATCATGGCGTCTACTAGTTGGAATTCATAACCTGGATAGATAAAAATGTCCGTATCCGCAAAAAATGGCGCTAACTCTGTACCCGCTTGTTTAGCTGCTTGCGCTGCCGATTCTAAGGACCGTACCGAGGTGGTACCTACGGCAATCACACGGCCACCACGAGCGCGGGTAGCAGCAATCGCTGCCACTGTTTGCTCTGGCACTTCGGCATACTCACTATGCATATGGTGTTCAGTGATATTGTCTACTCGTACTGGCTGAAAAGTTCCGGCCCCAACGTGCAAAGTCACATAAGCAAACTCGACTCCCTTAGCACGTAGTTGCTGCAATATGATCTCATCAAAATGTAAGCCAGCCGTAGGCGCCGCCACCGCTCCTGGTTTTTTATTGTAGACCGTTTGATAGCGCTCTTTATCACTGGCTTCGTCAGGCCGATCAATATAAGGTGGCAAGGGCATATGACCGAACTGCTCAAGCACTTCTAACAACGGCTGCTCGGTATGAAAGTACAATTCAAATAAGGCATCATTGCGCCCTAGCATTTCTACTTCTACCGCACCTTCTAAAATCATTCGTGCGCCCGCTTTCGGTGACCTATTACTTCGCAAATGCACCCAGGCTCGATGCTCATCGATAATGCGCTCAACCAAGACTTCAACTTTGCCACCCGAAACTTTTTCGCCCAGTAACCGTGCTGGTATAACTCGAGTATCATTAAAAACCAGTAAATCTCCGGCTTGCAGTTGCTCTACAATCTGCTTGAACTGCTGGTGCTGCACTTGCCCCGTAGGACCATCTAAACATAACAAACGGCTGGCACTGCGTTCGGGTTGTGGATAGCGTGCGATTAGCTCATCGGGTAATTCAAAGGCAAAATCTTTTACATTCATAGCTGTTACTTATTTAAGTTAGGCCAAACCCTTGGCGATACGTCGTCAATCAAGAACGGCGGTTTAAGATTGCGCGTACTTTAACGTTTTTATCGCAGAAAAAAAACTCGGGCGGGTACTTAGCGCGCACAAACCTTGGCTGAACGACAAACTATTAGCCATTGCAAACAAGGCAAAAAAAAGCGCATCACTAAGGATGCGCTAAAACGAGATGACAACCGATACAAGACCGGTTGCTTTAATTACGCTCACGGCAATTCAATTAGATCACCTGATTATCAGTTTATTTTCAAAATAGTATTAAGCGCCGAATGCAGCTTTAATAATATAGAAGAAAATAATCGACATAATAGCACCAGCAGGTAGCGTCACTACCCATGACACCACGATATTGCGCACCACACCTAAATTAAGTGCCGCAATACCACGCGCCATGCCTACCCCTAATACTGCGCCAACTAAAGTTTGCGTAGTAGAAATAGGTAAGCCAGTACCCGATGCGATGACCACGGTGGTAGCTGCAGCTAACTCAGCCGCAAAGCCACGACTTGGGGTTAAATGGGTAATCCCTTTACCAATAGTCGCAATAACACGGCGCCCCAGCATGGCCAAGCCTAGCACGATACCTACAGCACCTACCGGCAGCACCCACCAAGCTAATGCAGCTTTTGAGGAGATCTCGCCACCACTAGAAACAATACTTACTACTGCAGCAACAGGACCAATAGCATTGGCTACATCGTTTGAGCCGTGGGCAAAGGCCATAGCACAGGCAGTAACAACCATTAACAACGCAAAGACTTTCTCAACGTTGGTGTAATGCATGTTGCGGTCTGCAGCAGGATCAAATTTCAAGCGGCTAATGGCAACTTTACCTAGCACCCCGACCACTACTGCCACGGCTATTGCCGTTAAGTAGCCTTCGGTGCTGGTCATTTCAATACCAACGTGCTTTAAACCTTTTTTGATCGTCACCAACGAAATCATAAAGCCGGTGAGAGCCATATAGAAAGGCACATAGCGTTTTGCCATAGCTAACGGATTTTCTTGGTCAAAGATAAGCTTTTGCGCACTCAAGAATACAAAGTATGCAATTAAACCGGCAATCATCGGGGTAATAACCCAACTACCGATAATACCAACCACCGAGCCCCAAGAGACTGAATCTACGCCAACACCTACTGCGGCGAAGCCAACAATAGCGCCAATAATAGAATGAGTGGTTGATACAGGCCAACCGGCCCAAGAGGCGATAAGTAGCCAGGTTCCCGCTGCCAGCAAAGAGCCGATCATACCAAACACCAAAAGTTCTGGTGTATCGACAAAATAACCGGAGTCGATAATACCTTTACGAATGGTTGAGGTAACCTCACCACCAGCTAAGTAAGCCCCAGCAAATTCAAAAATCATAGCTACAATGATGGCTTGCTTGATGGTTAAAGCTTTAGAACCTACCGAGGTACCCATCGCATTTGCGACATCGTTGGCACCAATCCCCCACGCCATAAAAAAGCCGAAACCGGCGGCGAGCAAGATCAACGTCGTGCTATACGTTGTTAAAATATCCATTGATTATTCTCCGGCTTAGACGCGGGCTAGCATCAATTCAAAGCGAGCACCCACGCGCTCAGCAAGATCTGCAAGGTCACCGACCCAATCCAAAATTTGATACAAGAACATCGCATCTAATGGGCTCATTTCATTTTCGAGAGCACGTAATTGACGACGTAACTTCACCTGTAAGGCATCCGTATCTTGTTCAATTTCGTCAAGCTCAGAAATCATTTTATCGACGATTTGACGTTCACGACCTTTAAAGCCTACTTCTAATAAATCGTCAAATTCACCAATGGTTTCTTTTGCTTTATCAGTAGCATCTAGACAACGTGATAAATAAGCATCAAAGCCTTCTATCATAGCTGCAGGGATTTGCATTTCACGGCCGGTCATAAGGCCTGAGATATCTTTTGCTTTGTTAGCAATGCGGTCTTGTTGCGATACCAACTCAAGTAAATCGGTACGTTCCACCGGCATAAACAAACCGCTAGGAAGGTTTAAGCGAATATCACGCTTCATATCGTCAGCTGCTTTCTCTTTTTTGACGATTTCTTTGCGATGAATTTCTGCTTCGTCCCAGTTTCCTGAGTACACGGCTTGAAAGAAGGGTTTAAGCGTCATGGCACAATCGTGCACTTGCTCAATATGATCGATCATAGGTTTGATCGGAGACTTGGCAAACATACCAAGAAACGAATTTGCAGACATAAAAGTTCGCCTTTGTTGCTGCTGAAATAAACGCTTTATACAACCTCATTGAGGTGCGCGAATACTAACGAAGATTATTCGTACACGCAAAGCAAAAATTAAAGTTGTGCTTAAAGAGTAACCGATTTATGGTAATTTAAAAACAAATCAACAAAGAGAATTCATCATGTTCGAATGGATTTTACTACCCGAGGCATGGCTCGCTCTTATCACGCTCACAGCTTTAGAGATAGTTTTGGGCATAGATAACATTATTTTTATTTCAATTTTGGTCGGTCGATTGCCGCCAGCGCAGCGGCAACGCGCCCGGCAACTAGGACTAATGCTGGCCATGGGCATGCGTATTGCCTTGCTCCTAGCTATTGTATGGGTGATGGGGTTAACTGAACCTCTGTTCAGCCTCATCGGGCAAAGTTTTTCAGGAAGAGATCTTATTTTGTTTGGTGGCGGCCTATTTTTATTAGCCAAAAGTACCCTTGAAATACATCACTCGCTAGAAGGCACTCACGATCAAACAAAAACTCCGAAAGCTGCTACTTTCAGTGCCATTATTGTGCAAATTGCACTGATTGATATCGTTTTTTCACTTGATTCAGTCATTACTGCGGTCGGTTTAGTTGATTACGTGACCGTGATGATTATTGCTATTATTATTGCGGTGTTAGTAATGATGGTGGCCGCCAAAGCTATCGGTGATTTTGTGGATAATCATCCAACCATAAAAATGTTAGCACTAAGCTTCCTGATCTTAATTGGCTTCACGCTCATGGGGGAAGGACTCGGCTTTCATGTTCCTAAAGGCTATGTTTACTTTGCTATGGCATTCAGTTTGGTGGTGGAGCTACTTAACCTTAAAATAAGAAAAGCGCGAGAGCCGGTTCACCTCAAAAAAAGACTGGGCGATGATAGTTAATCAAGGCCCAGTCTTATTCACGCCATTATAATCACTTAGTACAACTAAGTTAGAAGGTATAAACCAAAGTAACAGCGGTTTCGGTATCTAATTTTTCTTTCGTAGAGTCTTCTAAAAATGAGTTATGAGTACCTGCGATAGAAAGCTTCAGTGCCAACGAGCTATTAATATTGGCAGAAATAGAAGCCTCGGCACGGGTTTTAGTATTATCAGAACCCACTTCCGTAGAAGCCAATGCATTGAATTTAGAGTTTTTGCTCACATCCCACACCAAGTTACCAGCCAAACGCAAAATTGCGCTGGTTTCTTGTTCTTGTGGTAAGCCGCCAACAATAGGCTTGCTCATCGAGTAACCAGGACCTACCTCGTAGTCGGCATAAATTTTTTCGTTGTAACGATAACGAGCACCGTAACCAATAGCTAACGTGCCTTGGTATTCATAACCACTGAACTTGTCTTCTTCGTAAGAGCCGAACACAAATAACGAAGAACGGCTTTCAGGACTAAATTTATAGTTACTTTGGCCGGACAAAAAGGTTTTATCACCCGTCGTGATGGTATCGCCAGTATTTTGATCAACTTGCTCCGAGCGATAATAATCAATCACGCCTTTATGACGCCAGTTCTCAAAATCGCGGGCTAAATTCAATTTAGCCTTTAGTGTTTCAGTTTCGGTGTTACCAGAGGTGAATAACAGACCTAACTCAGCACTTGCATCCCACTCTTTTTTTGCCGTGGTATCTAAATCACTGGCATCATCGTACATAAAAATACTTGCCTGTGCAGTTCCAGCAACGGCAAATAAACTAATTATCGCAATAGTAGCTTGAGTTAAGCGCATATTTTCCCCTTTTGGTAGTACTTCAATCCTAAAGAAAGCCATACCCTTAGTATAACCTCTTGATATGGCATTCTAAACCCTGGATTAATTTACTTTAGCGTCTAATTCGCCCCGTTCGTAGCGCCCGAACATATCTTCTAGCGAAATAACCTTGATTTTGCTTGCTTGACCGGCACAACCAAAGGCTTCATAGCGAGCTTTACAAATCTCGTACATAGCATCGGTCGAAGCTTTTAAATATTTACGTGGGTCAAAATTGCTGGTGTTCTGTGCCAAGTGGCGACGGATAGCACCCGTTGATGCCAAACGTAAATCGGTATCAATATTTACTTTACGTACGCCGTGTTTGATACCTTCAACGATTTGCTCAACCGGAACCCCATAAGTTTCTGGGATTTCACCACCAAATTCATTGATAACTTTTAACCATTCTTGCGGTACTGACGACGAACCGTGCATGACCAAGTGGGTATTTGGAATCCGTTTGTGGATTTCTTTAATTCGATCAATCGCTAAAATATCACCGGTTGGTGGGCGTGAAAACTTATAGGCACCGTGCGACGTACCACAAGCAATAGCTAACGCATCTACATTAGTGGCACGAACGAACTGTGCTGCTTCTTCTGGGTCCGTTAACAGCTGGTCGTGTGTGAGCTTGCCTTCAGCACCTACGCCATCTTCTTCACCAGCTTCACCAGTTTCTAAACTACCCAATACACCCAACTCACCTTCAACCGATACGCCACAGGCATGCGCCATAGCTACCGTTTGCTGAGTAACTTGTACGTTATAGTCGTAATCCGCCGGAGTCTTACCGTCTTCTCGCAATGAGCCATCCATCATTACTGAGCTAAACCCCAATTGAATCGAACGCTGACAAACCGCCGGTGAGGTGCCGTGATCTTGGTGCATAACAACAGGAATATGTGGCCATTCTTCAATTGCGGCTAAAATCAAGTGACGCAAAAAAGGTGCACCAGCGTAGCTGCGAGCACCGGCAGACGCTTGTACAATTACCGGGCTATCGGTAGCATCAGCTGCCATCATAATGGCCCGCATTTGTTCTAAGTTGTTGACGTTAAAGGCCGGTACCCCGTAGCCTTGCTCAGCTGCATGGTCGAGCAACTGACGTAATGAAATCAAAGCCATGTAATATCTCTCCTAATATTTTTGTGTAATTTGGCTTATAGATAGCTGCTTAGCCGTGTTGTGCGCGTTCTTCCAAAATCGCCACAGCCGGCAGTTCTTTACCTTCTAAAAATTCTAAAAATGCGCCGCCACCCGTAGAAATATAGCTGATTTTGTCGGCAATTCCGTATTTATCAATGGCAGCTAGAGTATCACCACCGCCAGCAATCGAAAATGCCTTACTGTTAGCAATAGCTTCAGCTAAAACTCGCGTACCTTCACCAAACTGGTCGAACTCAAATACGCCAACGGGGCCATTCCAAACAATGGTACCAGCCTGTTCTAACATCTTGGCAAAAGCTTGAGCGGTATCCGGACCAATATCAAACACCATGTCGTCCGCTGCAATAGCTGTTACCGGCTTGGTTTCTGCTGTTGCAGTGGCACTAAATTCTTTACCGGTAACCACATCTGAAGGAAGTGGAATATCACCACCTTTGGCTTGTGCCGCTGCTACTAAGCGACTAGCTTCGGCTTGTAAATCGGCTTCATACAGAGATTTGCCAACCCCGTGTCCGGCTGCGGCAATAAAGGTATTGGCAATACCACCACCGACAATCAATTGATCTACTACCGTAGATAACGATTCTAATACCGTCAACTTGGTCGAAACCTTCGAGCCACCAACAATAGCCACTAACGGCCGCGCAGGATTTGCTAATGCTTTACCTAGCGCATCTAATTCGGCTGCAAGTAACGGTCCGGCGCAAGCCACATCAGCGTATTTAGCAACACCGTGAGTAGATGCTTGAGCACGGTGCGCGGTACCAAATGCATCCATCACAAAGACATCGCACAAAGCGGCTAACTTTTGTGCTAAAGCATCATCGTTTTTCTTCTCACCTACATTAAAGCGAATATTTTCAAACACCACAACTTCATTTACAGCCACGTCTACGCCGTTCAGATAATCAGTGGCTAAACGAACCGGTACATCAAGATGTTCGTTTAACCAATCTACCACCGGCTGCAATGAAAACTCGGCGTCGTAGACACCTTCTTCCGGGCGCCCTAAGTGCGACATCACCATCACCTTTGCGCCAGCCGCTACGGCTGCTTGAATGGTTGGTAACGCAGCACGCAAACGTGCATCTGAACTAACTTTGCCAGCTTGAATTGGAACATTCAGATCTTCTCTAATCAGTACCCGTAAACCGGCTAAATCTAAATCTGACATAGTAATGACTGCAGCCATAAAAAAATCCTTCTTAATTATTTTGAATCTGTTGCTAACATCACTTGCACTGTATCTAACATGCGGTTGGCAAAGCCCCACTCGTTGTCGCACCAGCACAACACTTTAATCAAACGTTTATCGGCGACCCGAGTTTGGGTGCCATCAACAATGCTTGAGCGCGGGTCGTGATTAAAATCGATCGATACCAGCGGCTCATCGGTGTAACCTAGCACGTTAGCATAAGCGCCCTGTGCGGCCTCTGCTAATACTTGATTAACCTGCTCTATACTCACCTCAGCATGCACAGTTACACTCAAATCCATAGCTGTTACGTTAGTGGTTGGCACCCGTACCTGAATAGCCTCAAACCGTCCGGCAAATTTCGGCAAGATCCGTTCAATGCCGCGCGCTAATCGAGTATCGACAGGAATAATCGAGCGCCCAGCAGCTCGAGCTAAACGCGGATCAGTATGGTAAGCATCAATCACTTGCTGATCATGCATGGCTGCGTGAATGGTGGTAATTGCACCACTGTCGATACCAAAGGCCTGATCTAAAACAGCAATGACCGGCACAATACAATTGGTCGTACAAGAACCGTTCGAGACCCACTGATGGTCTGCCTTGATGGCTTGATGATTCACGCCATAAATAGCAGTAAAATCGAGATCTGCAGCACCAGGCTGTGAAAACAGTACCCGCGGAATGCCTTGCTGTTGATACGCAGCACCATCGTCTCGGGTACCAAATACGCCAGTACAATCAAGCACGGCATCTAACTGCAGCGCTTGCCACTCGAGCTGTTCTAACTGAGCTGCAGAAGAAACCTCAATTCGATCCTTGGCCACCTGCAAACTTTGATCTTCTGCAACACTAACCTGCTCGCTGAACCGGCCATGGCTGGTATCATATTTGAGTAAATGAGCCATACTGGCAACTGGTGCTAATTCATTGATGGCAACCACCTGCAGTTGGTCACGATAGCCGCGTTCGTACAAAGCTCGCAACACACTGCGGCCAATACGCCCAAACCCATTGATAGCAATACGTTTAGGATGGCTTGCCGATGCGCTCAACAGCTCGGTTAGGGGTTGGCTCATGCTGATAATAGCTCTTGTGCTTGGTTCACAATATTCTCTACCGTGAAACCGAAGAACTTAAACAAATCACCGGCTGGAGCAGATTCGCCAAAGCTGGTCATGCCAACCACGCGGCCTTGCAGTCCTACATACTTGTACCAGTAATCAGCAATACCTGCCTCAATAGCAATTCTACGGGTTACCCGAGCAGGTAACACCGACTCTTTGTAGTCGGCACTTTGTGCGTCAAACAGGTCGGTACAAGGCATAGATACTACGCGTACCTGTGTTCCTTGCTGTTGTAACTGCTGTGCTGCTTGCATCGCTAGTTCAACTTCTGAGCCCGTTGCCAGCAAAATCAAATCAGCCGGACCAGCGCTATCAAGGAGGATATAACCGCCTTTCTCGATCGCCGCAACCTGCTCCTCGGTACGAATTTGCTGAGCTAAATTTTGACGACTAAAAATCAAAGCGCTAGGGCCATCGGTACGCAATAAAGCCGCTTTCCAAGCAACCGCAGACTCAACTTGGTCACACGGGCGCCAGGTACTCATGTTTGGGGTCATGCGCAAACTCGCTGTTTGCTCTACCGGTTGGTGCGTTGGGCCATCTTCGCCTAAACCAATTGAATCGTGAGTGTAAACAAAAATACTGCGTTGCTTCATTAGCGCAGCCATACGCACCGCATTACGTGCATATTCCATAAACATCAAGAAGGTAGCGCCATAAGGTACAAAACCACCATGTAACGCAATCCCATTCATGATTGCCGACATGCCAAACTCACGGACCCCGTAATAGACATAGTTACCCGCGGCATCATCAGCGCTCACACCTTTAGCGCCGCTCCAAAGCGTCAGGTTTGACCCAGCTAAATCTGCTGAACCACCAAGCAATTCTGGCAGCATAGGGCCATAGGCATTCAATGCATTCTGCGAAGCTTTACGACTAGCGATAGCAGCTGGCTCCGCTTGTAAACTAGCAATATAGGCATCCGCTTGGGCGGCAAAATCGACCGGTAACTCGCCCGCTAAACGACGTTCTAGTTCTGCCGCCAGCTCAGGGTAGGCTTGTGCATACGCAGCAAAGGCTTGTTGCCATTGTTGTTCGGCGGCCGCACCTGATGCTTTAGCAGACCATGCGGCATACACATCGGCGGGAATTTCAAACGGCCCGTACGACCAACCTAATTGCTCCCGTGCCGCAGTAATTTCATCGGCACCTAATGGCGCGCCGTGGCAGCTTTCTGTGCCTTGTTTGTTGGGCGCACCAAAACCAATAATGGTTTTGCAAATAATTAGCGTAGGTTTATCTGTTACCGCTTGGGCAGCATGAATAGCCGCTTTGATAGCTTCGGCATCGTGACCATCAACATCGGCAATCACATGCCAGTTGTACGCATGAAAACGTTGCTCAGTATTATCCGTAAACCAGCCTTCAACTTCGCCATCAATAGAAATGCCATTATCATCATAAAAAGCAATCAACTTACCCAGGCCGAGAGTACCAGCTAACGAGCAGGCTTCGTGTGAAATACCTTCCATTAAGCAACCATCACCTAAAAAAGTATAAGTGTAGTGGTCGACAATGTGGTGCTGTGGACGATTGAATTGTGCCGCTAAAACTTTTTCAGCTAAAGCCATACCTACCGCGTTGGTAATCCCTTGTCCCAGCGGCCCTGTTGTGGTCTCAACTCCAGGCGCATAACCGTACTCAGGATGGCCCGGCGTTTTTGAATGTAACTGACGGAACTGCTTAAGATCGTCAATGCTGAGATCGTAGCCACTGAGGTGTAACAACGAGTAGATCAGCATCGAGCCATGGCCGTTAGACAGCACAAAGCGGTCACGGTCGGCCCAATTGGGATTGGCTGGATTATGTTTAAGGAAGTCGCGCCATAGAACTTCAGCAATATCGGCCATACCCATAGGTGCGCCAGGATGGCCTGAATTTGCTTGCTGAACCGCATCCATACTAAGGGCACGGATAGCATTGGCAAGGTGCTTACGCTCAGATACTGCTGTAGTCATAACAAAACCCCGAATTAGCTGGTAAGAATATTTGCACAAAAGGTGCGCGTATTGTCCACAATTCGGGGCTTGTAAGCAAATTAGATATCAGCGCGTAAGGCTTCAGCGCGGTCGGTTTTCTCCCACGGGAACTCCGCGCGGCCAAAATGTCCATACGCAGCGGTAGCTTGGTAAATCGGACGCTCTAAATCTAACATCTGAATCAACCCATACGGACGTAAATCAAAATGCTTACGCACTAAGGCAATCAGTTTCTCTTCGCTGTAAGGACTGGTACCAAAGGTCTCTAAACTAATCGAGGTTGGTTCAGCCACACCGATAGCATAAGAAATCTGGATTTCGCAACGCTCAGCCAAGCCTGCTGCGACAATATTTTTCGCCACGTAACGAGCGGCGTAAGCGGCACTACGATCCACTTTAGAAGGATCTTTACCCGAGAACGCACCACCTCCATGGCGTGCCATACCACCGTAGGTATCAACAATAATCTTGCGCCCTGTAAGACCACAATCACCCATCGGGCCACCAATCACAAATTTACCCGTGGGGTTGATAAAAATTCGCTCTTGGCTGGCTGGGAACCATTCTGCTGGCAACACCGGTTTAATGATAGTTTCAATCACCGCTTCGCGTAACTCAGCTTGACTGATTTGTTCGTCATGCTGAGTAGACAACACCACAGTATCGATACCTACTGGGCGGCCGTCTTCGTAAATAAAGGTTAACTGGCTTTTGGCATCCGGACGTAGCCAGCTAAGCTCACCACTTTTGCGAACTTCTGCTTGGCGTTGTACCAATCGGTGTGCGTAGGTAATAGGTGCTGGCATCAACACATCCGTCTCGTTGGATGCATAACCAAACATTAAACCTTGGTCACCAGCGCCCTGCTCTTCTGGGTTCGCACGGTCAACACCTTGATTGATATCAGGTGACTGTTTACCAATGGCATTTAATACAGCACAAGATGAGCCATCAAATCCCATATCTGAGTGAACATAGCCAATCTCACGTACGGTATTACGAGTAATTTCTTCAATATCCACCCAGGCACTGGTCGTAATTTCACCACCCACTAACACCATACCGGTTTTAACGAAGGTTTCGCAGGCCACGCGTGCACGCGGATCTTGCGTTAAAATCGCGTCTAATACCGCATCTGAAATTTGATCTGCGATTTTATCTGGATGACCTTCAGAAACTGATTCTGATGTAAATAAGTGCTGTGCCATTGCTACGTTTCTCTATAAGTGGACGATATACAAAACTGAACAAAAAAGTGGGCGTAGTTTACCTAAGCTTCGCCCACTTTTCCACATTTAGACGTCTAAAAGTCTTTATTTCTGTTTCAAACTTGCCATGTCGATAACAAAACGATACTTCACGTCGCTTTTCAACATCCGTTCATAAGCTTCGTTGATGTTATCAATATCAATCATTTCAATATCAGAAATGATGTTGTGCTCGGCACAAAAATCCAGCATCTCCTGAGTTTCCGCGATGCCGCCAATTAACGAACCGGCTAAGCTACGACGTTTCGCAATTAAATTGTAAACGGCTGGTGACGGGTGCGCTTCAGCTGGAACCCCAACTAAAGTCATGGTGCCATTTAACCGTAACAAACTTAGATACGCGTCTAAGTCATGGGGGGCCGCTACTGTGTTAAGTATAAAATCAAGTTGATTGGTCCAAGCCTGCATTTGCTCTGCATCCTTGGAAATCACCACATGATCGGCACCTAGGCGCTTGCCATCATCAATCTTGCTTGGCGACGTGGTAAACAACACCACTTCAGCACCCATGGCTTTGGCAATTTTAACTGCCATATGGCCTAAGCCACCTAAGCCCACTACGCCAACCCGATGGCCTTCAGTTACGCCCCAGTGGCGCAACGGTGAGTAGGTTGTGATACCTGCGCACAATAAGGGTGCAACACCGGCTAAATCAAGATTGTCAGCTACTTTAAGCACAAACTTCTCGGTGACTGTGATGCGATTTGAATAACCACCAAAAGTTTGCCCACCGGAATGTTTGTCTGCACCATTGTAAGTACCTACAAACCCGTTATCGCAATACTGCTCGTAACCCGCATCGCAATTGGCACAACTTTGGCAAGAATCGACCATGCAGCCGACACCTACGGTATCGCCCACTTTAAATTTACTAACTTGGTTACCCACCCGTGTTACTTTACCGACAATTTCGTGTCCCGGTACACACGGAAATACTGTCCCACCCCACTCATTGCGGGCTTGGTGTAAATCTGAGTGACAAACTCCACAATATAAGATGTCAATTTCAACATCATTTGCGGTTGGATCACGACGTTCAAATTCAAAATATTCTAAGGCTTGATCAGCGGCTTTTGCCGCGTATCCAATAGCTTTTGGCATGTAAAACTCCTAATCTTTGTTGTAAAGCAAGGCTTCGTTAACGGTTTGCGTCAGCGGGTGATAACCCGGTTTAGCTTGCTCGTACACGGCTCTAGCCCACTTTAAGTTATCCGGTGTTTTGGCTAACTCACGGTAAAGCGGGCTGACTAATTTGTTGCGCCCAATAGTTAGCAAGTAACTACGCAATCTATCGCGAGCTGGTTCATATTTTTTAATGATGGAGAGCTTTAACCAAGCATGAGCAATTTCACTATTTTGAATACTGGTTAAATTAAACTGACGATCCAAGCGCGCCATATTGTCAGCAGAAATATCGAGCGGCAGGTTATTGATAAAATGTAACCATTCATGCGTGGTCCAGCTGTCGGTTTGTAATGCGCCGCCTTTGAGCCAACGATTCATTTGCTGCTCAACTTTCGCAAAGGCATCTGACTGCGGTTTAGGTGCATCCTCCGGTAACCCTGGCTGATGGATCCATTCATTAATTTTATCCATGCTTACCACTTGCGGATGCTTTGCCAGCAGCTCACGTTGTAGATAAGCCTTAAACTGCGCCGTAGAAATACTCTGAAAGGCAAAGTCATCAAAATACTGGCGTAAAAACTTATCAAAGGTTTCGCGGCCGAACTGTTCTTCTAAATACATCAAAAACAATTGGCCTTTCACATAGGGTACCTGCGAGAACACATCATCTGGATGGCGAGTACCTAAATCGATATTAAGAATGGTGTCATTCGGCTCCAGCAGTTCTAAGTTTGCCAACAAGTCTTGGTATCCTAAAGCCTGTTCCATCACTGCTCGCTCAGTACCGAATAAAGCTTCCATAATGCGGTTTTCAACGTAGCTGGTAAAACCTTCGTTAATCCATAAGTCGCGCCAGCTAGCGTTCGTCACTAAATTACCTGACCAAGAATGGGCCAATTCGTGCGCAATCAGGTTGATGAGGCTACGATCGCCAGAAACTACCGTGGGTGTTATGAAAGATAAGCGTGGGTTTTCCATCCCGCCGAAGGGAAAACTTGGCGGTAGAATCAATAAATCATAGCGATCCCAGCGGTACGGACCGTACATGGCTTCAGTAGCTTCAATCATGGCAGGGGTGTCAGCAAATTCCCATGCAGCTTGGTCGACAATGTATTGCTCTGCAAACACCGCGACTTTGTCGCTAATGGCTTGAATAGCAAGATCACCGGCAGCAATCGCAATCAAATAAGGCGGAATAGCTTGCGGCATACTAAAAAAGTACTCACCGTCGCGATTATCACTCAAACTATTGTCTGCACTCATCACTGCTAGCAAACCTGCTGGCGTTGTTAAGCGGGCATTGTAGGTGAGTCGCAGCGCTGGAGTATCTTGAATAGGAATCCAGCTACGTGAGTGAATCGGCTGAGATTGGCTAAACATAAACGGATGCTTTTTCCCTGCCGTTTGTGCTGGCGTTAGCCACTGTAGACCACTGGCAGTGGTTGCTGTGTGATAGTGAATTCTAACCTTAGTGGCAGTGCTACCGATATCAACGATCAATTCTTGTCCTAGGCTTGGATGAACGTCGCCCAAACTAAACTTGGTTGGCTGCCACTGATCATGTTGCCAAATTTCTGCTTTGTCGATAGTGAGCTGGCTCGAATCTAAATACAGCAAGTTACTGTTACTATGACGTTGCAGACTATACTCAGCAAAACCACGTAGCTGTTTACGATCAAAATCTATCGCTAAATCAAGTTCTAAATGTGGGGTCGATACTTCATCTAAACGCGCATAACTGTGCGCATCTTCGGCTGCTGCAGTGCTTGAAAATAGCCCGACAATAGCCATAGCTATGAACAAAAACCATTGCTTACTAAACAACATAGATAACTCTCCAATAATCACACGTGCTTCATGATCGACTGCGCAGCCAACAAAATCAAATATTTTCCCGCTGCCAATGGCGCTTTTGCAGTGCTAAGATAACCGCCAGATGATTTTATTTTGATAGTTTAGGATACCAGCGACCTATGCGCATTCCGCGAATTTATACTTCTAGCGAGCAGCCGTGGACGGTTGGCAACGCTATTACCTTAGCAGAAGATGCGGCTCATCATGTAGGTAAAGTCCTGCGCATGACCGTAGGCCAGCAGTTGCAGCTCTTTAATGGCGATGGCAATAACTACCTGGCTGCTCTCACTTTGGTAAGCAAAAAAGAAGTACAGGCAGAAATCCAGGCGGTGCAGCCCAATCCTAGCGAGTCGGGGGTTTCGATCCATCTAGGGCAAGGTATTTCACGCGGCGACCGGATGGATTTTGTGCTACAAAAATCAGTCGAACTGGGAGTGACTAAAATCACGCCACTGTTTACCGAGCGTTGCGGTGTTAAGCTCAGTGGCGAGCGTTTGGAAAAAAAGCGCCAGCAATGGCAAAAGATCGTTATCGCTGCCTGCGAACAAAGTGGCCGTAGTAGCATACCCGAGGTGTGTTTACCGCTGTCACTAGCGCAGTGGTGTGAGCAACTTACCGCTGGCCTTAGGTTAACTTTAGACCCCTACGCTACGACTCCGTTAGCGCAGTTAAATCCGACAGCAACGACTGATGTGAGTTTGCTGATAGGTCCCGAAGGCGGGCTCACAGAAACGGAAGTTGGTGTCGCACAAGCTTATACATTCCAACCGGTAAAACTAGGACCACGAATTTTACGTACTGAAACCGCAGCCTTAGCTGCCATCACCGTTATTCAATACCAATTTGGTGACCTGGCCTAACGCCGGTGTTGCTGTTAATGGAGGTTTTATGAAACTAGCCATGATTATGGACCCAATCGCCCAGGTCAAGACATATAAAGACACCAGCTTTCGGCTCTTGCTGGAGGCTCAAGCTCGTGAGTATGAATGCTTTTATTTAGAAATGAGTGACCTATCGATTGTGGCCGGCGAGCCCATGGCCACTGTTCGACAAGTGACGGTACGCGACCAAGCCGAAGATTTTTACGATCTTGAACCAGCTAAAGAGGTGCCGTTGGCTGAGTTTGATATCATTT
The DNA here is from genome assembly GCF_032227045.1 of Pseudidiomarina fusca. Lineage (NCBI taxonomy): Bacteria > Pseudomonadati > Pseudomonadota > Gammaproteobacteria > Alteromonadales > Idiomarinaceae > Pseudidiomarina > Pseudidiomarina fusca. The sequence goes on along the minus strand of NZ_JANFPJ010000011.1, from coordinate 51,836 downwards.
TGATGCGCAAAGATCCGCCCTTTGATACCGAATATGTGTACGCAACTTACATTCTAGAACTGGCTGAGCGACGTGGCGTATTGGTTGCCAACAAACCACAAAGCTTGCGCGATTGTAACGAAAAGCTATTCACAGCTTGGTTTAATGAGTTAACTCCTCCTACGATAGTCACCCGGCGAGCGGAGCAGATTCGGGCCTTCCATCAGCAACATCAAGATATCATCCTGAAACCACTGGACGGCATGGGTGGAGCCTCTATTTTCCGAGTCGGTGCTGACGGTAATAATCTTGGGGTCATTATCGAAACCCTCACCGACCACGGCAAACGCTTTGCCATGGTGCAACGTTATTTACCGGCTATTAAAGATGGCGACAAGCGCATCCTTATCATTGATGGCGAGCCTATGCCATACGCATTAGCTCGGATTCCATCAGCCGGCGAAACTCGCGGTAATCTTGCCGCCGGAGGTAGCGGTCGACCACAACCTTTGAGTGAATCCGATTGGGAACTAGCCAAAGCCGTGGGGCCTGAACTAAAACGCCGTGGCTTATTGCTGGTTGGGCTAGATGTGATTGGCGACCGTATTACAGAAATAAATGTCACCAGCCCCACTTGTATGCGCGAAATTGAGGACGCATATTCTATTAACATCGCCGCCAAAGTATTTGATGCTATTGAGCGCCAGCTAGGTTTGTGTTGAGGAGTAGTGAGTTCATGGAAACACTAGAGAGTTTACAGAATCACTTTTTAATTGCCATGCCAACCATGGACGACCCTTTCTTTGCCCGCTCAGTGACTTATATTTGCGAGCACAATAAAGACGGGGCTATGGGTTTGGTGATTAATCAGCCGGTTGAACTTAGTGTGGAAGATTTACTCACCAAACTAGAAATCGTGGTGCCTGATAATAGCCCCTCGTTGCAACGCCCAGTATATTCTGGCGGTCCCTTAGCCCAAGATCGCGGCTTTGTGCTGCATAGTCCAGATCATGACTGGCGTAGCTCAATTAAGCTCAGTGACGAGTTGAGTATTACTACCTCTAAGGATATTTTAGAGGCGATGGGAAAGGGGTTCCCCCCTGAAAAGTTCCTGATGACACTGGGCTATGCTGGTTGGGATGCGGGTCAGCTTGAAGAAGAACTAGCCAGTAATAGCTGGTTAACGATTCCTGCCGACCCAGATATTTTGTTCAACACTCCCAGCAAAGAGCGTTGGCAAAAAGCGGTGGCCAAACTTGGCATCGATTTGTGGCAATTAGGTCCGGATGTAGGCCACGCATGAGCCAGGTTCTTGGTTTTGATTTTGGCACCCACAGCATTGGCGTGGCAGTTGGCCAAACCATCACAGGAACAGCCTCACCACTGGCAGCCCTGAAAGCCAAAGATGGTCAACCTAATTGGGATTTGGTTGCCAAGTTGATCCAAACTTGGCAACCAAAACTCCTAGTGGTTGGCCTGCCATTAAATATGGATGGCAGCGAACAGCCGCTGACGGATCTAGCTCGTAAGTTTGCTAACCGCCTGCATGGTCGCTTTGGCTTGCCGGTAGAGCTGCAAGATGAACGGCTAACCACGGTCGCAGCCAAAGAAGAACTCTTTGCGCGTGGCGGCTACCGGCAATTACAAAAAGATAAAATTGACAGCGCCGCCGCCCAGTTAATTTTAGAAGACTATCTTAGTCATCAAAGCTGAGTCATCCAAGCTAAGTCATCAAAGCTAAACCTAGTCGCGAAAGATGCATTCCTGCCATTACAGATTTTCTTCTGCGTATTGTGCTAAGGAGCTTCTTACAACCCCATTTAAATTAATCGTCGCGCTGCCCGGGTAATCTTTAAAACGCTCTACAATATAGGTTAAGCCCGAGGTTACTGCGGTCAGATAATAACTATCAATCTGCGCCAAATTACCAGTACATACAATTTTAGTGCCCGTACCACACCTAGTTAGCAAGGTCTTTAATTGTGAAGCTGTTAGATTTTGCGATTCGTCGAGTATTACAATTGCATTTTGAATACTGCGACCACGCATAAAATTCAAAGATTTAAACTGAATGTTCGCTTTGTTCATGATGTAGTTCATGCTGGCTTCCATGCTTTCATCATGTTTGTGCAAGACCTCTAACGAATCTGTAATAGCTGCTAGCCACGGGGCCATTTTCTCTTCTTCTGTACCTGGCAAATAACCAATAGATTCAGCAATTTCCGGGGTGTTTCTGGTCACGATGATTTTCTCATAGGTGCCCTGCTCGACCACGAGTTCTAGCGCAGCGGCCAGTGCCAACAAGGTCTTTCCACTGCCGGCAGGCCCAGTTAAAATCACCAAGTCAATGTGAGGATCTAACAGTGCATTCAAAGCCATCGCTTGATAAATGTTCTTCGGATGAATGCCCCAGGCGCGATAACTCATCATGCGTTCAAAACCCAGATCTTGCAGCCGTACCCGGTCCGCATCATAGGCTACGACCTTGGCGGCAAAGTGCTCGCTATCATCAATTAAATATTGGTTTCTAAACACATGTGGCAGTACCTTGCGGTCTATTTCATGGAATGTTTCTCGCCCTTGCTGAACGCTCGTGACCTCGCCTACGGATTGCCAAAAATCACCGTCTATTTCAACAAAACCTTTGGATAAGAAACGAATATCATCAATCAGCTGGTCGGTTCGATAATCTTCGACATAATTAACTCCAGCTCCCTTAGCCTTTAAGCGCATGTTGATATCTTTGGTCACGAGCACTACTTTGGTGTGCTGATGCAGCGCTTGCAACGCTAATGCAGACTGAATAATGCGGTGGTCGTTCTCTTTTAGGTTTAATACCGCATCTTGTTGCTTTAATTGGTAATCCGGATAGATAGCTAACGTGCCTTGGGCATGATGAGCACCTTGCATTCGATTCAACGGCACCCCAGCTAAGATCTGTTCAGGCGTAGCTGCTTTTAACGCATCTTCTAACGACCGAATAGCCAACCGCGCTTCACGACTGACATCTTTATGACGATCTTTGATGTTATCGAGCTCTTCTAGCACCACCATCGGAATAATCACGTGATGCTCTTCAAAGTTTAAAAAGGCAAGGGGTTCATGTAGCAGAATATTTGTGTCGAGTAGGTAATATTTAGCGGGGGTTTCGGTCATGCGCACCTCTGCGTTGATGTTATCAAGGTAAGTACTATCACCACGAGCTTGCTTTTCTAAGATTAGCGCATCTTTTATGAAAATCATGTGAACATTCAAATAATTTTAGTTACCATGTGCGCCCTTTTTTATGCGGTCAATATTCCGCTATGCTGTAAAGGTCTTTCAACACTATGGTAACTGATGTGGTAACTGATGTGACAACCGCCGATTTTGCAATGGGTCAACGCTGGTTAAGTGAAACCGAAATGGAACAAGGCTTGGGAGTGATCACCCAAGTGCAAGACCGCACCGTCGCGGTACTGTTTCCTGCCACCGGCGAAATGCGCCACTATGCCCGCCGCGATGCGCCACTAGCGCGCTACCACTTGCTGGTTGATGAACGCGGTCAACACGCCGATGGTTGGTACTTTCGGGTAACCGAGGTGACTGTGCAAGATGGTGTCATCAACTATCAGGCGCAACGTGAAGATAACGGTGACACTGTGGTTATCGCCGAAGTGCACCTAGCGGCCCAAGTGGCGGCCAATCACCCTTTAACTCGGATCTTGGCTGGTAAGGTCGATCGGCTCGATTTGTATCGGCTACGTCACCAAGCACAACAGTATTTACAGCAATGGCAGCAAAATCCAGCTGCGGGGTTACTCGGGGCCCGTGCTGATGTTCTTGCCCATCAGATTTTTATTGCGGCAACCGTTGCCGATCGCTTCAATCCACGAGTGCTCTTAGCTGATGAAGTGGGCCTTGGCAAAACCATTGAAGCCGGCTTGATTTTGCAGCGCCGTTTGCTGACAGGTCGCAGCGAGCGAGTATTGATTGTGGTACCTGATAGCTTAGCTCATCAGTGGATTGTCGAACTGTTACGGCGCTTTAATTTGCGTTTTAGCTTGTTTGATCAAGAGCGCTGTGAACAGGCAGCGCTAGATGCCGATAGCGTGTTTGCCACTGAGCAATTAGTTATCGTACCGCAATCCCTACTTACCCATAAGTTCTGGAGCTTAGAGTTATTGGAGGTAAACTGGGATTTACTGCTTGTTGATGAGGCTCATCAACTGACCCCAGCTACCCCTGCGTTTAGCAAATTAAGTGAGCTTTGCGAAGCGATTGGTTCGGTCATTTTGCTAACCGCCACCCCTGAACAAGCGGGAGCCGAAGCTCATTTTGCTCGGTTACAATTACTTGATCCGGATCGTTTTAGTGATTTCGCTAGTTTTCAGCAAGAGCAGCAGCATTACCAAACACTGGCCCCCCAAGCCGCTGCCTTAGCGGTCGCTGGCAAAGATGCCGAGCTGGACCAATTATTAGATCACTACGGTACCGGCCGGGTCATGTTTCGTAATAGCCGCAGTCATGTTGGACAGTTTCCGCAACGCGTCTTGCACCCACAGCGACTCACGCCCGAGCAGAACAAGCTAGACTGGTTAATCGAGCTACTGAAGCAGCACAAACAGCAAAAGTTTGTGCTTATCTGTCGTCACACAGATCAGGTCTTGTTATTACAAGAACAATTGCGAGTAAAAACTGGCATCCATGCAGCTGTATTTCATGAGCAACTCACGTTACTAGAACGCGATCGAGCCGCGGCCTATTTTGCGAGCCCTGAAGAAGGCTGCCCCTTATTAATCTGCTCTGAAATCGGTAGCGAAGGGCGAAATTTCCAATGTGCTCAGCATTTGGTTTTGTTTGATTTACCTCACCATCCTGATCTGCTGGAGCAGCGAATTGGCCGCTTGGATAGGATTGGGCAGCAAGATACCATTCATATTCATGTGCCTATTGTTGCCGATAGCGCCGAAGCCGCACTCTTTGCTTGGTATCAAGCCATGGATGCTTTTAACCAACCGAATGCGGTCGGAGCTGCCATCTATGATCAGCTACACGACCAAGTGCTAGCAGCTAGCACTATGACTGATGCAGAAGGTGAGGATAATCAGCTATTAGACGAACTCATCATTGCCACCGAAACTATGGCGGCAGATTTGCGCGAACAAGTGCAAGCAGGTCGCGATCGCCTGCAAGAACTGAATGCCTGCCGACCGCATCAAGTACAACCCGTGCTAGATGCCATTTGCGCTGCTGATGACTATCAACCCTTACAGGCATTCATGGAGCAATTCTGGGACCGGTTTGGTATCGACTATGATGCGCTCAACGACAGTAGCGGTTGGTTACGTCCCACTGAACAGCTGCGTGTGCCTATCGCGGGATTACCAGAAGAGGGCGTGACCGTTACTTTTGCGCGCGGTTATGCGTTACAGCACGAAGACGTGGAGTTCTTAAGTTGGGACCACCCGTTTGTCCAACAAGCACTGGAGTTGCTAAGTTTCGATAGTTACGGCAGTACCTGTGTTGCACAACTCAAAAACCGTGCTCTACCTGCCGGCACTTGGTTTATTGAACTGCAGTTTGTCAGCATTTTAATGGCACCAAAAGCGCTACAAGCCCATGAGTTTTATCCGCAACAGCGAATTCGCGTGCTCTTAGACAGTCAAGGCCGCGACTTGACTGCTAAGGTTGCCGCCGCAGGCCTAGACAAACAGTTATTGCCGCTAGATAAAAAGCAAGCTCGAGGGCTATTGAAGCAATTGCGCGGCCCTTGTCAGCAAGCAATCAAAACAGCTTGGTCACCAGCCGAACAAGCACAATCTAGCTTTGTTGCTACCGCGGCAACCGCTGTCGAACAGCAATTAGCGCAACAGCTGGCCCGCTTAGAGCAGTTGCAACAACACAACCCACTGGTACGTGACTCAGAAATTAATGCAGTGCGAGAGCGTCGCGAGCAATTACTGCAAGCACTGACACAGCCTGTATTACAATTAGATGCAGTGCGAGTTATGGTGAATATTCCAGCATGACTTTGCTTACCTATAACCCGCCACAGCACCCTTTTCTAGACATCGTCTATCGAGACGATGATGTGGTGGTTATTAACAAGCCAAGTGGATTATTGAGTGTACCAGGCAAAGACCCAGCTCATCGCGATTCAAGCTGGGCGCGGCTGGCTTGGGTGTTTCCCGATATTAGAGTCGTACATAGGTTGGATATGGCGACTTCGGGCTTACTGGTGTTTGCTTTGCATAAAACAGCCCAAGCTCATTTACAGCGTCAATTTGAACAACGTCGAGTCTACAAACGCTACCTTGCCGAAGTCTGGGGAGCCTTACCAGCCATGGCCGGGGCTATCGATCTTGCCATGCGTTGCGACTGGCCCAATCGTCCCCGGCAAATGGTTGATTTAAGCCTTGGAAAACCAGCCTTAACTTTCTACCGAGTGCTGGCCCAGCGCCAGCAGCAACAGCAGCTGATTAGCCGGGTAGAGTTGGAACCTTTTACTGGGCGGTCACATCAATTAAGGGTGCACATGCAGGCCTTGGGCACCCCTATTCTGGGGGATAAATTCTACGCTCATGAGCAGGCCTACGCAGCTGCTGAACGCTTATTCCTGCATGCGCAACAGCTCGGCTTTTTTCAGCCAAGTAGTCAGCAATGGCTGAGTTTTACTGCCCCTGCTGGCTTTTAATCAGCTCATAAGCCGCTTGAATTTCTTGGGCTTTTGCCTGCGCTGACTCTCGCATTTCTGGTGGCAACCCTTGCGCCGCCAGCTTGTCTGGATGATGTTTCGACATGAGTTTGCGATAAGCCTTTTTCACTTCAGCGGCATTGGCGCTGCGTGGTACCCCCAGTACGGCATAAGCATCGTCAAGTTGGCTAGCACTACTGCGAGCGTTGCCTGCTGCTCCTTGCCGCCCACCACGAAAGCGTTGACCGGCTTGCGCCATCTGCAACAACATATCAAGTTGCGCTTTATGAAAGCCAAGGCTTTGGGTTATCCGCTGTAGTACTTGATACTCTGCTTGGTCTACTTGACCGTCAATCAAGGCTACCGTTAGTACTTGTTCCAAAAAGAACTGAAGTACATCGCGGCGCCAAGCAAACTGTTGCTTAAACTGCTGCACCCGCTCGTTTAACGGGTAGTCAGCTTGTTTACCTTCGCGAAACGCAGCTTGTGCGCGCACTTTAGCATCTTCGGATAGGCGCAAATGCGCCATCAACTGGCTTATATAGCCAATATCTTGCTCAGTAACTCGGCCTTTCGACTTTGCAAGATGCCCAAGTACCGCAAACAAAGTATCCAAAAACTGCTGATGATTGGCAGGGTTACCCCCTTGCTTCATATTCTTTTGTAATGCTTGATCAAACCAGTGGCCGACCATCACACCAATCACAATACCGACCCAGCGCAACAGCAAAAAGCCGAAAAAACCACCTAAAACTTTACCCCAAATCATACTGGCTCCTGTAATTGTGCTAAACGTTCGGGGGTACCCACATCGGTCCATGCCGCCGTTATGTAACTACCATATAAGGCTTGTCGCTGAATCGCTTGTTCAAATAACGAGCGCAGTGCGAGCACCTGCTCACTACCGGCTGGATAAGCTGCAAACAAACGCGGATGAAACAAGCCCACACCGCTGTAGGTTAACCTATTTGATGCATGTGCGTCAGTGCTTAATAACCCTGAGCTAGCTAGCGCAAAATCCCCTCGCGGATGATGTACGGGGTTTGCTACTAACAACAAATGCGCGTCCGCATCAGCCTCTAGCTGCCGCGGTAAATTGCCGAAATCTAAGTCCGTAAAAACATCGCCATTGATCACCCAAAAAGGTTCATCGCCTAACCATGGCAGCGCTTTGATAATGCCTCCGGCAGTTTCAAGACCGCCCGGTGGCTCAGCCGAGTAACAAAGACGTAAACCAAACTGGCTGCCATCTCCCAACTGCTGTTGTAACAGATGCCCTAACCAGGCATGGTTAATCACTACCTGTTCAACTCCTAATGCTGCTAGTTTCTCGAGGTGGTACTGAATCAGCGGTTTACCTCGTACTGCTAACAGCGGTTTAGGTATTGTATCCGTTAATGGCTGCATCCGTTTACCACGACCGGCAGCCAAAATCATTGCTTTCAAGCTGATAACTCCTGTAACGCGGGTTGTATGGCTCGCGCCAACCAGCGTTGATACTCGCTAAACTCTGGATACAAGCCTGCAATATCATGCAGATAACCCACGGTACGCGGAATATCGGCTAAATACCCGGCTTTACCGTCACGGTGATAAAGTCGTGCAAATATCCCAGCGGCTTTGGTATGTCGCTGCAGTCCCATCAAATCGAACCAACGTTGCCATTGTGACGAAGACACGTGATGAGAAATAAGGCCTTGTTGCTGCAAATGCAAGTATAAGTACTGGCTCAATTCTCGCACTTGCGCCAGCGGCCAGCGCACATAGCAGTCACGCAAAAGGCTCACAGCATCGTAGGTAATAGGTCCCACTACCGCATCTTGAAAGTCGATATAGGCCAGATGTTGTGGCTCCACGACCATGATGTTGCGGGCATGAAAATCGCGATGCACACCCACTTGTGGCTGCTCTAACGCATTGGTAACCAAGCTATCGCAAAACTCTTGCCATAAAAGCTGTTCTTCGCGGCTTAGTTTTAGTTGCAGGTGTTCACTCACTAGCCAGTCATGAAATAGCGCTAATTCGCGCCGTAATAGCGCTTCATCGTAACAAGGTAAGGGCCCAAGTTCAGTGCTAGTGACTGGCATCAAGGCTATTAAATCCTGCAATGCCCGCTGATACCACACGCTCATGTTGGTTTCTGTTAACTCCGAGAGCAGTAACGTTGAACCAAGATCCGAGAGCAACATAAAACCCTGCTCTTGATTTGCTGCAATCACCTCGGGTACCGTCACACCTGCGGCTGCATAACTGGCTGCTATCGCCATAAATGGCTGCAATGATTCTTGCGGCGGCGGTGCATCCACCGCAATTAAGCTACGCTGACCATCACTGGTTCTAAAGTAGCGTCGAAAACTGGCATCCCCTGATACCGGTTGTAAACGTCTTTGCGCATGCCCGGTGATAGACTCACACCAAGCTTGCAGTGCTATTTCTCGTTGGTTTTCCACATGAACCTCATGGCAACTGATTGGTTTTTACAGAATATCAAGTGTAGCAAATGGCGGCCGAATAAAAATTGCTTTATCATACCCTGCACATTGTGAAGGATAACTCGGAATCAAAGTTACATGAGTAAATTGTTACAGACATGGGTTTGGGCGATAGGCCTATGCAGCATTGCGCCAGTATGGGCGCAATCGGCGCAACCCAAGCAACCCTTGCCGATGGGTGTCTGTCCGTTGCCGACCGAGTTATTTCAACCCCCCATAGAGCCGATTGCAAACTTGCCCAAAGGCGCTATCGGCGTACGCTCAGAGCGTTCTGATCTAGATTATCGCACCGAGGTTGCCTCATTCTTTGGTGATGTTGAAGTACAGTTGGATAACCAACAACTGCGTACCGAACAAGCGCAAATTAATCAGCAAAGTGGTGCTATTAACGCCAGTGGCCGCACGCGCTACACCAATGGTTACGTGCAAGTAGAATCAGAAAATTTTCGCCTAAACTCAGCTGAAAACCAAGCTTATATTAGCGGCGCTCAATATCAATTAGTAGCATCTGGGGCGCGTGGCAAAGCCGATATTTTATCATTATCGCCACAATCGGTACGATTAGAAGGCTCTACTTTCACCACCTGTCCAACCACGGACCCGGCCTGGCAGTTAAGCGCTCGGACCATTTCTTTAAATGAAGACGAAGCTTTTGGGGAAGCTTGGCATGCCAAATTTGAATTATTTGGCGTACCTGTTGTGTACATACCTTACATGAGCTTTCCGATTACCGATGAACGTAAATCTGGTTTTCTATTTCCAACCGTGCGTTCATCGCAAAAAAATGGCTTTGAATTAGAAGTACCTTATTACATCAATATTGCTCCGCATATGGATGCAACCATCACGCCGCGCTACATGGCCGAACGCGGCTTGCAAATGCAGGGCGAATTTCGCTTTCTTACAGCAAGCAGTCGCGGCCAATATAATCTAGCTTTGCTGGAGAATGATAGCAGTCGTACTGGTGATAATTCGCGTTTCTTATGGCGCGTAGAACAAGAACATACTTGGGGTGAAAATTGGCGTGCCTATGCCAATGGTACCTTTATCAGCGACGATGATTACCTCAACGACTTCGGTAGTGATTTTGCTGGCCGCGCCGATGCACAATTATATCGGCACGTGCAAGTGGATTATTTATCGGAGCAATGGCAGGTAACGCTACGCAGCGAAGACTTTGAGCTACTAGGTAACTTTCGTTCACCCTATCGAACTCTGCCGCAAATAAGCAGTTACTACACCTACACGGGCCCCTTTGGTCTTGATTTTGACGTCTTCTCTGAGCTTAGCCACTTTCGCAATCAGGAACTCAGTTCAGATTACGCCACTCGGCTGCATTTAGAGCCGCAAGTTCGTTTTTCACTTGAGCAACCGGGTTTTGATTGGCTGGCAGAGCTTGGCTATGCTTACACTTATTATGACCAGAATGAAGATCTCGATCGAGGCCTGCTAGAAAACCCAAGCCGTGGCATGATGAATTTCCGCTGGCGCGGACGTTTGAATTTTGAACGCCAACTAGAAATTAACGGCGCCAGTTATCAACAAACCTTGCAACCGCAGATTCAATACTTATACACCCCTTATCGAGACCAAGCGGGGATCGGTATTTATGATTCGACGCTGATGCAAGACGACTACCAAGGCTTATTTAGAGCCCGGCGCTTTTCCGGACTAGACCGGATCGCCGATGCGAACCAAGTCGCCGTGGGTGCTTCTACCAGCCTATTCGATAGCCAAGCGCGTGAGCTTGCTCGCTTGAGCCTGGCGCAAATTTACTATTTTTCGGACAGCGAAACCCAATTGCTCGAACAACAAGGCGCCATCGCCGCCGATCGTTCAGATTTAGCCATAGAAACTCGCTTTAGATTAAACAATCGCTGGTATGTTGATAGTGCAATTCAATACGACATGGAACTGAATAGCACTCGTAAGAGTCAGACCTCGGTAGAATACCGTAAAGACTCGAAAAACTTGATGCAAGTAAGTCATCGCACCGTCACCAGTATTCTTGACGATAACATCGAGCAATTTGGTATGTTAGGTGTGGTTGAACTGAGCCCGCGTTGGCAGTTAGCCTCAAATTGGTACTACGACTTGCATCACAACCGTACCAACGACGCGCTGATTGCGTTACAGTACAGTGATTGCTGTTGGGCCATGCGTGTTAGCGCCTATCGCCGCATCGACCGCAGTTTTGAATTTTTTAATGGGCAACCGGTAATTGGCGAACCGGAATTTGATACCGGCGTGAGTTTCCAATTCATAATAAAAGGGCTGGGTAGTGATAATCAAAGTCTGCTAGATCTGCTCGAGCAGAGCTTGTTTGGTTATCGTCAACCATTCCACTTAAGCAACTAGGTAGTAAGTATTCATGAGTAAACTGGTTAAATTAGTCGTCGCAGTAGCATTCACAGCTGTTACATCCATGGCTGTAGCACAACAGGTACTTGACCGTGTTGCTGTGATCGTCAACGAAGGCGTCGTATTAGAAAGCGAAGTGCAACAACTCCTTCGCGAAGTTAAAAATAACGCTGCAAACAGAGATGCGCAGTTACCAGAAGACAGCGTCTTGCGAGTTCAAGCCACCGACCGTCTGGTGATGCAGCAGTTGCAATTACAAATGGCGAGCCGGATGGGTATCACTATTTCTGATACGCAATTACAACAGACTATCCAAAATATTGCCCGTGACGAAGGCATGAGTGTTGATGAGATGCGTGGCCGGATCACCGCATCGGGCACTCCTTGGGATGATTACCGTGAAAGTGTTCGTAAAGAAATCATCACCGGTGAAGTACAGCGTGCTGCGGTTCAACGTCGCGTGTACATCTCACCACAAGAAATCAGTGGTTTGGTTAATTTATTAACTGAAGCCAGCGAAGAAGAAGTGGAATACCGTTTAGGCCACATCTTAGTAGGTATTCGCGATGGTGCTAATGCTGACGAAGTTCAAGAAACTCGCGACCGCGCCGAGCAACTCCTGAAGTTACTCAATGATGGTGCGGATTTTGCCCAAGCAGCTATCACCTCGTCATCAGGTTCACGGGCATTAGAAGGCGGAGACTTGGGCTGGATGAACATCAACGCTATGCCGACCCTATTTGCTGAAGTTGTACGTGGTAAAAAGAAAGGCGAATTGGTGGGCCCGCTGCGTAGTGGTGTTGGCTTTCATATCCTCAAAGTAACCGATGTGCGCGGTGTTGAAGCTGTTGAAATTGAAGAAGTGAAAGTTCGTCATATTCTAGTTCAGCCATCGATTATCTTATCTGAGCGACGTACTGAAGAAATGCTCGCTGAGTTTCGTGAGCAAATTCTGGCTGGCGAGGCTGAATTTGCCGACCTTGCTCGTGAGCATTCTGCCGATCCAGGTTCTGCCGCTAACGGTGGCGAGCTAGACTGGAGTGAGCCAAGTATTTATGCCGAAGAGTTTGCTTACCGAGCGCGCACCCTGCCGGTTGGCGAACTAAGTGCTCCATTTAAAACTCAGTTTGGTTGGCACATTATGGAAGTAGTAGATAGACGCGTACAGGATGCTACTAAGCGCAGCCAAGAAAACCGCGCCTATCAGTTACTCTTTAGCCGTAAGTACCAAGAAGAATTAGAAAACTGGCAACAAGAAATTCGTGATCAAGCCTATATTGAAGTAGTTGACCAAGAAGGTTAGAGCTATGTCTGTGCCTCGTATTGCGTTTACTCCAGGCGAACCGGCCGGGATTGGCCCTGATTTAGCCGTGCGGTTAGCGCAATACGAATGGCCCGTGGCTTGGATAGCCATTGCTGATAGCAACATGCTGCAACAACGGGCTGCGGCATTGGGACTACCGCTACAGATTATTCCTTACGACCCTCACCAAGCTCCCCAGCCACAAGCCGCAGGAACACTAACCGTCTGTCATCTTGCCTGCGCTGCTAAGGTGATCCCACAGCAGCTTAATAATGCTAATGCCGACTATGTGTTGGCTACCCTAGCTCGCGCTGGACAGGGCTGTATGACCGGCGAGTTTGCGGCTGTTGTAACCGGCCCCGTCCACAAAGGCGTAATTAATGACGCTGGTATAGCCTTTAGTGGCCACACGGAGTTTTTTGCAGAACTAAGCCAGACGCCGCAAGTAGTCATGATGCTAGCAACTGAAGGCTTACGGGTTAGCTTAGTAACCACGCACTTACCTTTAAAAGAGGTTGCTGAGGCAATCACTTATGACAAAGTATTGCGCGTTATCGAAATCATTGATGCCGACATGAAGCAAAAATGGGGCTTAGCGCAACCACGCATTTTAGTCTGTGGGCTTAATCCACATGCCGGTGAACAAGGCCATCTAGGGCGTGAAGAATTAGACCACATTATTCCTGCGATTGCCGCAGCACAGCAGCAAGGTATTGCCGCGAGTGGCCCCTACCCTGCCGACACCGTATTTCAGCCCAGTTACTTAGCGCATGCCGATACCGTATTAGCGATGTACCACGATCAAGGTTTGCCCGTGCTAAAATACCAAGGCTTTGGTAACGCCATAAACATTACGTTAGGCTTACCCTTTATTCGAACGTCGGTTGATCATGGCACGGCCTTAGATCGAGCGGCAACAGCAAACGTAGATATCAGTAGCGCCAAACTCGCTTTAACGACCGCTATTGACATGGTAAATCGATGACAAAGACACATTTAGGACACCGCGCTCGTAAGCGTTTTGGACAAAACTTTTTACACGATGAGTTTGTGATTAATGACATTGTAGATGCCATTAATCCACAGCCAGGCCAAGCCCTGATTGAAATCGGTCCGGGCCTTGCAGCTCTCACTGAACCGGTAGTGGAGCGCAGTCAACTCTTGACCGTGGTGGAGCTCGACCGTGACCTTGCCGATCGGCTTGAACAACATCCGTTTTTGGCCAGTAAGCTTAACGTATTTCGTGGTGATGCATTAAAAACCGATTTCCGTCAGTTCTATCAAGGCCAACCGCTACGCGTCTTTGGTAACTTACCCTACAACATTTCTACGCCGATTATTTTTCATTTGCTAGAGCATCTAGAAGTGATTGGCGATATGCATTTTATGCTACAAAAAGAAGTGGTAGAGCGGCTAGCGGCAGAGCCCAATAGTAAAGCCTACGGACGTATTAGCGTTGCTATTCAGCAAGCCTGTGCCGTAGAGCCGGTGCTGATGGTGCCGCCAGGAGCCTTTATTCCGCCTCCTAAGGTAGAGTCTGCCGTGGTGCGTCTTACTCCTTACACTGAGTCGCCTTACCCGGTCCACAGCCGTAGCGACCTACAAAAAGTCTGCTTGATGGCATTTAACATGCGCCGCAAAACCATCCGCAATAATCTCAAGCAGCTTTGCACTGACGAGCAATTAGAGCAACTTGGCATCGACCCTAATGCTCGCCCAGAAACACTCAGCGTGGCAGATTACTGTCGCTTAGCTAACTGGTATACGGAGCAACAACAAGCCCATGAGTAAGATTCTTATTTCTGTAACCACGCAATATTTAGCAGCACAATCGGTAGCTGCCGATGAGCAATATATGTTTGCTTACACCATTACTATAGAGAATCAATCGACCGAGACGGTGCAACTACTAAAACGCTCCTGGAAGATTACCGATGCCGAACATAAAATCACTCGAGTAGCTGGTGATGGCGTGGTAGGGCAACAACCACAATTGGCGCCAGGTGAAAGCTTTAGTTACACCAGTGGTACTGTGCTGGCGACTCCGATTGGTACCATGGAAGGCTTTTACACCATGAAAGGTAGCAAGGGTGAGTTATTCGACGTACAGATCCCTTCGTTTCGCCTTGCCATCCCCAATATCATCCATTAAGTAAGTCGCCGATGAGCCGCTACATTGTTGGTGACATCCAAGGCTGTGCAACCGAGCTGAAGTTGTTGTTACAGCAAGTAGGCTTTGATCCTAGCTTCGACCAGCTTTGGTGTGTTGGTGATTTGGTTGGGCGTGGCCCAGATTCTCTCGCTTGTCTGCAATTTCTTCACGATTTAGGTAGCAGTGCCAAGGTCGTCTTAGGTAATCACGATCTGAACCTGATGGCGATTTTAGCGGGGGTACGCGCAGCTCATCCTAGCGATAAACTCGACGCCATCGTGGCGCTTCCCCAGCTTGAACAACAGCACTGGCTCGCTTGGCTAGTGCAACAGCCCTTAATGCTCACCAGTAACGATGGTTTAGTGATGAGTCACGCCGGTATCTATCCGTGGTGGTCCTTGGCTGAAGCACAGGATTATGCTGATGAAACTAGCTCCGCGTTACAACAAGCCTGGCAACAGCAACAACTTGGCGAGTGGTTGGCGAGTATGTATGGGAATGAGCCAAATCGCTGGCATCCGGATCTAAGCGGTGCGGACCGACATCGTTTTATCATCAATGCGCTTACTCGGATGCGGTATTGTCGTGTGACCCCCAGCTATGATTACGGTGAACTTGAGCTGACTTGTAAGACCGCACCACAGCAACAGCGACATCCTAGCGATTTAGTCCCTTGGTACGAGCTGACCGAGGTCACCGATAACTGCTTGGTGTTTGGCCATTGGGCGGCGCTCATGGGGCAGACCCAGCGCGATGATGTGATTGGTTTAGATACGGGTTGTGTCTGGGGCAATCAGCTTACGCTGCTGCGCTGGCCGACGGGGGAGATCGTTAGCTTGCCTTGTCAAAGTGACTGCTAACAGCCACAGCGAGGCTTGCACAAAACACACGCCAGGCCGAACCTTACGGCACGACCTGGCACACCCATTACTTCACGCTAATACGCGCGAACTTGCGTTTGCCTACTTGATAAACTGCGGTGCTACCAGCGGTCACAACGAATTTGGTATCTTCCACTTTTGCGCCGTCTATCTTCACCCCACCCTGTTTGATCATCCTCATCGCTTCAGAGGTGGAGGCCACCAAGTCAGCTTCACGAAGTAAATTAGCAATGGCAATACTGCCTTCAGCAGCCACTAACTCGAGCTCTGGCAGGTCATCAGGGATCGCATTTTTACTGAACCGCTGCACAAAGTCTTGCTCGGCTGCATCTGCCGCAGCAGCATCATGAAATCGAGTGATGATTTCTTTAGCTAACAAGACTTTATAATCACGTGGGTTAGCACCATCAGCAATCGCCTGCTTAAAGCCCGCAATCTCTTCCAAAGGACGGAAACTTAATAGCTGATAGTAACGCCACATTAACTCATCAGAAATTGACATCATTTTGCCGAACATATCGTTGGCAGGCTCAGTAATACCAATATAGTTACCGAGTGACTTCGACATCTTTTGAACGCCGTCTAAGCCTTCTAATAATGGCATCATGATCACTGTTTGCGGCGCCATACCTTCAGCTTTTTGTAGCTCACGCCCCATCAGTAGATTAAAGCGCTGGTCGGTACCACCTAATTCAATATCGGCTTTCAGTGCAACGGAATCCCAGCCTTGTACTAACGGATATAAAAATTCATGAATAGCAATCGGCTGTCCGCCGGCATAACGCTTTTTAAAATCATCACGCTCTAGCATCCGTGCCACCGTTTGTTGGGCAGCTAATCGAATCATGCCCGCTGCGCCTAAATCATTCATCCACTCAGAATTAAAGCGAATGATGGTTTTAGCTGGGTCGAGGATCTTGAATACTTGTTCTTTATAGGTTTCTGCGTTCGCCAGCACATCTTCGCGCGATAGTGGCTTACGTGTGACGTTTTTACCGGTAGGGTCACCAATCATGCCGGTAAAGTCACCAATCAAGAAAATAATTTGATGACCTAAATCTTGCAATAACCGCATTTTATTAATGAGTACCGTGTGACCTAAGTGTAAATCCGGTGCGGTTGGGTCAAATCCAGCTTTAACCACTAAGGGTTTACCACTGGCTAATTTTTCTTTAAGTTCTTCAGCTAAAAGAATTTCTTCGGTGCCTCGTGCAATTTCAGCAAAGGCTTCTGCAGCAGATACTGCCTTCATTAACTTTCTCCTGACAGGATGATTCGACCGATAATCACCGCATTGTATGCTATTTAATGCAGTGTTTTAAGCGCAATTAACCGTAAAGTAGCTGGAAAAACGTCGCTCTTCGTATTATTCTGCCGATAATGATTGACAAAAATAAAATTGCGCTAACAGTTCGAGACTCTATGACATCACTTGCAAAGCGAATCACAGCCCTGCTTGCGCGCCTGCCTAGGCGTCATCAAGTTATGCTATCCGTTGCTGGCGGTGTAACCCTGCTAGCTATGCTATTACCCTCAGAGCCGGCCACGGCTTCGCGGCATGTCAGTGAGCCCCAACTAGGCCAAGCAGAGTTGATTCTCGGCCAGCGTTATCCATTGCAGTTACAGCTAAATGAAGCGAGTAGCAACGTAGCTCCTAGCTACGACGATATTCGTTGGAGCGGTTATGAAGTGCGTAGCGGTGATAGTTTAGCGCGTATTTTTGATCGTATGGGACTAAGCCCACAGCAATTGTATCGGGTCACCCAAGATCAACAAGCCGCCAAAATCCTGACTAATTTACACCCGGGTGATACCGTGCGGTTTGCCCGCGATAGTCAAGATCAGTTGGTGCAAATTGCTTACCAGTTAAACGAAACCGATACCTTAGTTGTCACCCAGCAAGAGCAAGGCTATGTAAGTAGCATCGAGAGCAAAAGTGTTGAGGTTAGAACCAGCTTTGCCCACGCGACCATTTCTAGCAGCTTCTGGAACGCAGGTATAGACGCCGGCCTTACCGATGGCCAGATTATGAGTATTGCTGACATGTTTGGTTGGGACATCGATTTTGCGCTAGATATCCGCGCCGGCGATGAATTCAGTATTTTGTTCGAAAAGAACTACGTTGATGGTGATTTTGTTGGTTTTGGCCGAGTCTTGGCGGCCGAGTTCGTAAACCGCGGCCAACATTTTCAAGCCTTTCTACACGATAATGGCCAATATTACACCGCCGAAGGGCGCGCCATGCGTAAATCCTTTTTACGCTCGCCGGTAAAATTCAATTACATCAGCTCTAACTTTAATCCACGCCGACTGCATCCAGTCACAGGCCAAGTTCGTGCCCACAATGGGATTGATTATGCTGCAGCTACCGGTACTCCGGTGATGTCCTCGGGGGATGGTAAAGTTATTGCCAGTGCCTACAACAATCTCAACGGTCACTATGTATTTATTCAGCATGGTGAACGCTATGTCACCAAGTACCTACATCTAAGCAAACGCTTGGTGAAAACCGGGCAGCGCGTCAAACAGGGTGAATTGATTGGTCGTGTAGGTGCTACCGGCCGTGTTACTGGTGCTCATTTACACTATGAGTTTTTGGTCGATGGTGTGCACCGCAATCCGCGTACAGTCAAATTCCCTCAAGCGGAATCCTTGGCTAAGAATGAATTGCCTATCTTCAAGAATCTGGTGGGTGAGCGATTGGCCATACTTAATGATAATAAGCGGTTCTATTTGGCGATGCGCTAATGGCCGCAGATCTTTATCTTGGGCTTATGTCAGGTACCAGTATGGATGGCCTAGACATGGTCGTGGTGGCTTTTGAGGAGCACCAGATTGAGCTTCTACATCATCGCCAATGCCCACTGCCAAAAGAGCTTGTTGAACGTTTAAGCTTATTGTGTCAACCGCAGGCACTAGCCGATGAATTACATCACTATGCCCTTGCCGATAGAGCCTTCGCTGAATTCTGCGCAGCCGCCGTAAACCAATTTCTCGCTGACCTGCAACTAGCACACACTGATATTTGCGCTATCGGCAGTCACGGACAAACCGTGCGTCATGCTCCCTCCGCACAACCAAGTTACACCTTACAACTGGGTGATGCTAATACCTTAGCTGCGTTAACTGGTATTCCCGTGGTTGCTGATTTTAGACGTAAAGATATTGCCTTAGGCGGGCAAGGTGCTCCTTTAGTACCAGCATTTCATCAGGCTTTGTTCAGTAGTTCTGAGCAACCGCGGGCGATATTAAATTTGGGGGGTATAGCCAACGTAACTTGGCTGCCAGGCCCTGCTAATGGGGTCATGGGCTTTGATACGGGGCCAGCAAATACACTACTTGATGGCTGGTTTAGACGTTGCCATCCAGAGGCTCCTGATAGCTTTGATCGCCATGGCGCTTTTGCCGCCCAAGGCAAGGTTCAGCAGGATTTACTGGATCACTGTTTGGCTGATGACTATTTTGCCAAGCAACCACCGAAAAGCACCGGCCGTGACGATTTTAATCTCACGTGGTTAGCTACGCGGGCGCAGTTAACAGGACGACAATTATCTGAATTCAAGCCTGCCGATGTGCAAGCAACCCTGATTGAGTTAACCGCACGCTCCGTCGCCCAAGCAATAAACAGCTGGCTGCCGAACTTACCAGAAACCTTATTTGTTTGTGGTGGGGGAGCTTACAACCCGTTACTAATGAGTGCCCTAACCGCCGCTTTACCTCAGTGTCATTGGCACTCGACAGCTGTGTTAGGAGTAAACCCTCAACATGTAGAGGCTATGGCTTTTGCTTGGTTAGCTCGTTGCTACCTAAAAAAACAGCCGGGAAATCTCCCAGCTGTTACCGGTGCTAGCCGCCCAACTATTTTGGGCGGTCTCTTCTTACCTTAATGGTTAGCTAAGCTAGCGAAAGCATCACGAGTTAGGTTTTCGTTATTGCCGTCTTCGCCAACAACAATGCTATCTTCAATGCGCACGCCGCCGTATGGGCGTAGCTCGTCAATCCGCTGCCAATTAAAGTCGTTGTTACCAGCATGGGCTTCCAGCAACTGATCGACCACGTATAAACCCGGTTCAATTGTAAATACTTGGCCAGCCTCTACTTCACGTAGTAAGCGTAAAAACGGATGGCGTGGATCACGAGCAATAGCATCACCACGATCATTGGCTAAGAAACCGCCGACATCATGCACTTGTAGGCCGATAAAGTGGCCCAACCCATGCGGGAAGAAAGCACTGCTATAACCTTGCTCGTAAATACTTTCAGCTGAGCCTTTCACAAAGCCAAACTCACTTAATACTTGGGCAATCTTTAAGTGTTGAGATACGTGAAGTTGGTAATAGCTAATACCCGGTTTAATTTCACTCAGCAAGGCTTGCTGTGCATCATCCATCGCGGCAATCAGATCCGCAAAGAAGCCGCTCTCACGGGCATAGGTTCGGGTAATATCAGCACAGTAGCCTTTATAGAGGGCGCCAGCATCAATCAGGAATGAGCGCGCTTGTGCGGGGGCTTTTGTTTGATACATATCGTAATGTAAGATCGCTCCATGCTCGTTCAGAGCCACAATACTATTGTATGGCAACTGGGTTTCGCGGGCGGCAATCGCAGCTAGATAGGCATGATGAATTTCTAACTCACTGGCGCCAGCAAAAAATGCATCACGAGCGGCTAAGTGAGCGGTAGCTGCCAATTTATTGGCTGCTCGCATATTCTCGATTTCCCAGCTGGTTTTAATAGCACGGTGGAAGTGTAAATGATCGATCAAAGCTTGAGGGTTACGTGCCTTTACCTGCCAACTTGCCACTGGCTCAGCAAAATCCTCACCAATGAAAGCGGCCGCTGCTAATTTGTCGCCTAGCCAAGCCGTCATTTTTTCTTGCTCATCAATCACGACTAACTCAACGTGCTGTTGCCACTCTTCATGAGGAACTTCAGCTTGAGCATGCCAAAAATCACGTGGTTGAAATAAAAACACGACTGGCTTTTCACCCACTTTGTAATAAATCGCGCTTTTAGGACTTTCTAGTACGGGTATCCAGTATTTGAACAGAGGATTAACTTTGTAGGGAGCAGCATTGTCGTCAAGAAATGCTACACGCGGTTGGCCCGCATAAATCAATACCGAATCGAAACCTGTTGCAGTTAAAGCTGCATCAAATCGTGCTTGGACGGTCGCAATATGGTTTGCGTATGAACTCATAACACACCTCGCCTGTAAAATGTCGCAACATCTTACCGCAAAGCGAGGTGTATCTCATCCTCAGATGGAGAAACTTGACCCACAACCACAGGTAGTGGTCGCATTTGGGTTATCAACGAAGAATCGCGCGCCCTGCAAGCCTTCTTCATAATTAACCACACCACCAACTAAATACTGCAGACTCATAGGATCAACCACTAAGGTCACACCGTTACGTTCGATTTCAGTATCACCAGGATTGCTCTTTTCATCAAAGGTAAAACCGTACTGGAAACCAGAGCAACCACCACCAGTTACATAGACGCGCAATTTTAAGGCTGGATTTTCTTCTTCAGCAATAAGTTTCTTTACTTTGTTGGCCGCAGATTCAGTGAACTGAATAGGCATTGCTGCTGTGTCACTCATGATGTTGTGTACCTCTTAGAAATTCTGACCGCTATTTTCGCTTACCTGAGTAAAAGGGTCAAGTATTGTCGCTGCTATCGCCAGCTTTGCTAGCCGTTGGTCGCGCAGCCAACAAGTCGGCCCAATAAAAGCTACGACTTAAGTTTTGTTTGCTACCGCTAACGTTCACCACCACATCAATCCGTTCGGGAAGAAAGCCCTCGGGCACCACGAAATCGCCGGCTTGAACGGTAAAGTAGCGCATGCTGAATTGGCGGTCTTTAGCTTCCACGTGCGCCAGTTCCAATAGGTCGTAACTCTGTGCTTGATCTTGAAGGCGTCCACTTAATCTAATTTCAATTGAGCCTTTGGTTAAATTACGTAGACGGTCCATTTGTACAAGGGCGAGCCTGAAATGAAAATGGCCGGGGCTGCGGTTAGGCTGTAATTCAAACGAATCAACCATCACCCCACTGGCCTCTAATTCAGGTGCCATAATTTTTTGATAAAAGGCTAACTCACGCCGAAGCGCAAAGTTCTCGTCTTGCGCCATCAACAGTTCTTGCTGCAGACCTTTACTGGCAGCCTGCTCAATGCCCAATTCTACTTGTGCAATATGTTGCTGATAATCAAACCGTTCGGTGCGTTCATAGAGCTCAGCTATGGTTGTTTGCTGTTGTTGTAGTTGCTGCTGTAACTGCACTAGATGCCAATTGCCGCCCCAATAACCAGCCGCAACGCCAAGGCCAAGGACCACAGCTAGCACCAACCAACCGCCAAATCGGTGCAAAAGGCTGGCAATAATAATATTCTGCTTCTCTTTCATAGTGACACTTCTTATGATGGAACTTCGCCATGCTACGCAGGCCGCGCTTGTGGCGCAACCAAAAATCATCGCAGTTGAACGAGGATTAGATGTCTATTTTACTCATTAAAGCACTACACATTGCCTTTATGGTGGCTTGGTTTGCTGGCATTTTTTATCTGCCGCGCCTCTTCGTCTATCATGCCCAGAATACCTCTGAAGAGGTTAATCAGCAGTTTAAGATTATGGAACGACGGTTGCTTTATTTTGTCACGCCATTTGCATTGTTAACGCTGATTTTTGGCTTATGGTTGATGTGGATTTATGGTGGTGCTTGGCTCAAAGCTTCGGGATGGTTACACGTTAAGCTCGTGATCGTTACCTTACTGTACGTTTACCATGGCTACTGTTTTAAGATTTTGGCTGACTTTAAACACCAACGGAACACTCGCAGCCATCGCTTTTATCGGGTTTTTAACGAAGTGCCCGTGTTAGCTCTGTTTGCCATTATTATTTTGGCGGTGATGAAGCCCTTTTAAGCGCTCCAGCATTCTTTTTAACCACAAAATCTGCTAGAGTAGCCCTCCAGTGTTTACCTTCACTGCAGGGCTACCCATCATGAATTTTACCGGTTCTAATATCCTTTCAGTCGAGCAGTTTGACCTCGACAGTATTCAGCAGATTTTTGCCACGGCCGATCGCATGCAGCCATACGCACGTAGGCAAAAACGTACCAAAGTTCTCGATGGTGCCATCTTAGGTAATTTATTTTTTGAAGCTTCAACCCGTACTAGGGTGAGTTTTGGTACTGCGTTTAACCTGCTCGGTGGTGAAGTTCGTGAAACCACTGGTATGGAAAGCTCAGCGCTGGCCAAAGGCGAATCTTTATACGATACCGCCCGAGTGCTGAGTAGTTACAGCGATGTGATTGCCATGCGCCATCCTAAATCAGGTTCTGTTGCCGAGTTTGCGCAAGGCAGTCGGGTGCCTGTTATCAACGGCGGTGATGGAGCCAACGAGCATCCTACCCAAGCCTTGCTAGATCTCTACACTATTAAAAAAGAGCTGGCTTACCATGGTCATCTTATTGATGGGATGCATATTTGCATGATGGGTGATTTAAAATACGGGCGCACCGTGCACTCGCTGTCACGCTTACTCGCACTCTATAAAAATATTCGTTTCACCTTGATTTCGCCCCAAGAATTGGCCATGCCTGATAGTGTGTTAGCCGTGT
Organism: Pseudidiomarina fusca; assembly: GCF_032227045.1. Taxonomy (NCBI): domain Bacteria; kingdom Pseudomonadati; phylum Pseudomonadota; class Gammaproteobacteria; order Alteromonadales; family Idiomarinaceae; genus Pseudidiomarina; species Pseudidiomarina fusca. The sequence continues at coordinate 28,366 of NZ_JANFPJ010000011.1, read as the reverse complement.
TAGACCAAGCCGGTCACCGTGTCACTATCACGGATCAAGTCAGTGGTAGTTCAGATGCTGATATTGTTTATCAAACCCGGATTCAGCAAGAGCGGTTTACTACGCCTCAAGAGGCTGATCAATATCGCGGTAAGTTTCGTTTAAATAGCGAAATCTATACCAAGCACTACAAACCTAATACCGTTATCATGCATCCTTTGCCGCGCGATTCACGCGCAGAAGCAAACGAACTAGATAACGATTTAAATCAACATCCTAACCTTGCTATTTTCCGCCAAGCGGACAACGGCGTGCTGATTCGTATGGCGCTCTTTGCACTAACGCTAGGGGTAGCCGAGCAGGTTGAAAAATACGATTGCGAGGTGAATTGGTACAGCGATAAACGCAACTCGTACTAATTCGCTATTAGCTGTTAAATAAGAGGAAACTCATGTCTCGTTCTGATGAATTATTTGCTCAAGCTCAACAAAGTATTCCCGGTGGCGTGAACTCGCCGGTACGTGCCTTTAATGGCGTAGGTGGCTCTCCAATCTTTATTGAAAGTGCCGATGGCGCCTATATGTTTGATGCTGATGGCAACAAATACATTGATTATGTGGGCTCTTGGGGGCCGATGATTCTTGGCCATAACAACACTGCAATTCGCGAAGCGACTCATGCTGCTGTCGATCGTGGTTTAAGTTTTGGCACCCCTACCCCTAACGAAATCACTATGGCTGAGCGCATCAAGCAAATCGTGCCATCGATTGAGAAGGTGCGCATGGTGAATTCCGGTACCGAAGCTACCATGACAGCTATTCGTTTAGCCCGTGGTTATACTGGTCGCGATAAAATCTTGAAATTTGAAGGCTGTTATCACGGTCATGCTGACGCGTTATTAGTGAAAGCTGGCTCGGGTGCATTAACGCTGGGCGTACCTAACTCACCTGGGATCCCTGAGGACTTTGCTAAGCATACCTTAACGGTAACCTACAATGATTTAGCTTCGGTGAAACAGATTTTCGCCGAAGTTGGCGACCAAATCGCAACCATCATCGTTGAGCCCGTAGCCGGCAACATGAACTGCATTCCACCGGTACCAGGTTTTCTTGAAGGCTTACGTGAGATCTGTGATCAATACGGTAGCGTGCTGATTTTTGATGAAGTAATGACAGGCTTCCGTGTGGCTCGTGGCGGTGCGCAAGAGTACTACCAAGTTATCCCAGATTTAACCACCCTAGGTAAGGTTATTGGCGGTGGCATGCCAGTAGGTGCCTTTGGCGGTAAACGTGAAATCATGGATTACATTGCTCCTGTTGGTCCCGTCTACCAAGCTGGCACCTTATCAGGCAACCCAGTGGCTATGGCGGCCGGCTTAGCTGCCTTAAACCAATTGGATGACGAACAGCTGTATCCTGGGTTAACAGCCAAAGTTGAACAATTAGTGAATGGCTTGCAAGCCTTAGCTGACGAGGCTGGTATTCCATTTACCACCAACCGCGCTGGCTCGATGTTTGGCTTTTTCTTTAGCAAAGAAGCGCAAGTAACAAGTTACCAGCAAGCTACCGAATGCAACATTGAGCATTTCCGCAAGTTCTACCATAGTATGTTGCGCCAAGGTGTTTACTTAGCGCCATCAGCGTTTGAGGCTGGTTTCATGTCAGCAGCTCACACGGACGCTGATATCGAGGCCACACTAGCAGCCGCTAAGGTCGCTTTCGCTGAATTAAAATAAGCGTTGCCACCAGCTTTTCTTTTCTACTGTGCCGGAACACCCTTGGTCTTCCGGCATTGTTTTAAAGCGCGCAGGTACGCGTAAGCCAGCCTCACAATCGTCGGGAATTGGCACCCCAAGCTGGCGATGAAAATTCACCACAGTCACTGTAGCTGGCATCTCTAACTGCAGCGGTTGTGGTTTAAATTGCTGTAATAAGGCTGCTACCACAGGTAACGCGCCTCGACTACCTGTAAGTCCTACCGGCTGATTATCATCTCGCCCTACCCAGACACTAAACACATGCTGCTGATCGTAGGCGACAAACCAACTATCACGATAATCATTGGTAGTACCGCTTTTACCAGCGAGCTGTTGCGAACCAACAAGCTGCGCTAAGGTTTTGCCGGTGCCTTCGTTGATCACCCCCCGCAGACCATAATTGATTAAATAGCCAACCTCAGCACTGAACACCTGTTGGGCTGTTTGCGGCGAACGTTGGTATAAATTCAACCCTTGGTGATCCGTCATAGCGGCAATCGCGGCCACCGGTCGATGTTTGCCTGACTGCGCCAACATGGCATAGATTTCACTCACTTGCAGCGGCGACAGTGCCACCGACCCCAACGCTAGGGCAGGTACCTCAGGTATTGGGGTGTCCACACCGGTTGCCTGCAACATCGCCACCAATTGCTTAATACCTACTTGTTGAGCTAGCTTTACGGCGGGCACATTACGTGATTGCACCAAGGCATCATAAACCGATAAATCACCCAAAAAAGTTTCGTCATAGTTTTGTGGTTGCCAATCGGCTTGTCCTTGACGTGGCACCACAATCGGCTCATCGCGAATCACTTGCCCTAGTTCTAGACCTTGATGCTCAAACGCGGCAGCATAAATCAGTGGTTTAACCAGGGAACCGACAGGACGCATCGCATTTAGGGCGCGGTTAAATCCTACCGCTCGAGGCTGCCGATCCCCCACCACCGCAGCTATCCCCGCTTGCTGATGGTTAACCACCACCACAGCTCCTTGCAATAGTGGATCTTTACTGACCTGTGCCAGTTGCTGTTGCAGTGCTTGTTCAGCCGCTTGCTGTGCATTGGGGTCAAAGTAAGTGAACACTCGCAAACCCTGTTGCTGCCAATTATGAGGTAACGCAATTTGGCTCAGTTCTTGCTGAACGCGTTCTAAATAATGAGGCAGTCTGGCCTTAACTAATTGTCCTGAACCAGTTGGCATCAGCTTAGCTGCTACTGCCATCTGATAGCTGTTGGGGTCTAGCAAATTATGCTCAAGCATTAATTGGAGGATCATATCTCGGCGCTCTAGCGCTCGTTCTGGATAGCGCCTTGGGTCATAATAAGAAGGACCTTTAATGACTCCAACCAATAACGCGATATCGGAAGCTGTTAGTTCTTGAACTTGTTTACCAAAATACAGGCGACTGGCTAAGCCAATTCCATGAATCGCCGAGCCTCGGTCTTGCCCAAAATAAACCTCATTCAAATAGGTTTCTAAGATTTCATTTTTACTAAAGCGATAATCAATAATAAGCGCCATCAGCGCTTCATTTGCTTTGCGCCACAAACTACGCTCGCGGGTTAAGTATAAATTTTTAACCAGCTGCTGAGTGAGTGTGCTGCCACCTTGTACCGTCCGCATCGCTATCAGATTGGCTACCGCTGCACGCGCAATCGAAGAGACTGAGATACCAGCATGATGATAAAAATCTCGGTCTTCAACTAACAGGAGAGTTTCAATCAGTAAGTTTGGCACCAACTCTAACCCTACCAACAACCGATCTTCATCACTGCCACCAGCTAAACGCCCGAGTAGCGGTGCTTCTAGGCGAAACCTATTCAGTGCTCGGCCATCGGGTAAACTCTGAATCCCACGGATGCCGCCTGCTGCAAATTCAAGTCGCACTCGCCGCGCCATTGCCGGACCATCAGCAAAGTCAAACGGACGCCGATAGATGGTCAGGCTACTACCGCTTTGCTGATATTGCCCTGAATCGGTGATCTGCGTTACCCGTTGATAACTCAAGCGCTCCAACTCAGCAATCACAGTCGGGGCTGCAATAGTGCTCCCTGGCACCAGCTCTAAACTGCGAGCATAAACCAGTGCCGGGGCTTGAAAGCGATTAGAGCTAAAACGCTTGGTTAACGAAGCATCAAGATAAATGAGGTAGCCCGCTACCAGTACTAGTCCGATCAATGCCAGCTTTAACCCAGTGATGAGTAAATACCTAAATACAGCTCTGGTACGGGTCATTCAAGGTGTCTCTTTGTTTTATGTGTCGCCATGGCTAAGTGTGGCTGATCTGGCCATGGATGTTTGGGATAGCGGCCTTTCATTTCTTTTTTTACCGCAGTATATGCGTCATTCCAAAAGCTAGCTAAATCGGCGGTTCGTTGCAACAATCTGCCCGCCGGAGAGAGTAAATCTATGGTAAGGGTGACTTGTCCGAAGCACAGTGTTGGTGACACTGGTTCACCAAACATTTCTTGTAACTTAACCGCTATCAGTGGCGTTGCCTGGGTATAGTCAATCGTTTGTTCACGGCCGCTAGGCAAACGCAAATGACTGGGGCAAGCTTGCTGTAAGAGTTGCTGCTGAGAGTAGTTCAACCGAGCTTGCAAAGCCGTAAGTGGACGCCACTGGGTTAGCTGCTGCAAACTGGTAATATCTTGCCAATAGGGACTCGCCCAGTCAGCTAAGCTAGTTAGTAAATAAGCCTCAGAAAAACTCGGCCACTGGGCTTGCTGGGCCGCTGGTAAATGCTGTTCTAAGAGCCGTGCTCGCGCCAGCCATTGCTGACAGCTAGCACTCCAACCCAACACAGCCAATCCCTGTTGCTGTACATAGTCGCGTAATGCCTGTATCCGTTGCTCCGCACTAGGCAGCTGAGCTACTGGTTGCGGATTAAACTTAATCGCTCCCAACTGCTGCCAACGAGTCGTTTGTAAGCGCTTGCTCGGCCCACTCCACGTGGTTTCATCGTAACTACTGATGGTTAACGCTGGATGCGTTAAATCTGCCTCAGTTAATTCTAGCGCAGCACCAATAATAGCATCCGCTTGGCCTTCGCTGAAGTTGACTGTCAGTACTAACAGCCAGCGGCTAGGTTGACGTAAGTCTTGATGATGAAAACTGGCACCACCGCCATAGGCTAGTAGATATCGATCACTCTTAGCTCGCTGTAAGCCCACTCGATCAGCAAAGCCCCACAGCAATATTTCTGCAAACGCACTGGGCGGAAGTAGGCGCTCACTAGCAGTTATTCCTAAGCGTTTTAACCAATACTGATAGCGTTGTTGTTGGGCGCTATTGAATTGAGCCAGCGGCTGCGGAAACTGCTGCGGTTGACGCGGTAGCTGCTCCAGTTGCGCGATTAAATAGGCCACTGTCGCCCGGTAGCTGGCTGATTGTGATTGTGCATGAGCTATGATTCGCGCTAAACGCGGGTCACTCCCCAACTCACTTAGCTGTTGACCGAGCGCGGTTAAACGTCCGTTCTCTTGCACGGCCTGCAAGTTAACCAATGCTTGCTGCGCAGCGGCTAAATTGGCTGCCGACGGAGGGGTAAAGAAGCGCAGTTGGGCAGGCTCACTGCCCCATCGCTTGCACTCTAGTAGCAGCGAGGTTAAATCTGCGGTTTCAAGTTCTGGCACTTGATAATCACGCAAGCCATGCTGATCTGCTTCAGCCCACACTCTAAAACAAACCCCGGCCGCCGTTCGTCCAGCACGGCCAGCTCGCTGCGTAGCAGAAGCCTTGCTAATCCGCCGGGTGACTAAGCGACTAACGCCATGTTGGGGATAATAAAGAGCTTGGCGCTCACGACCGCTATCCACCACTACATCTACCCCAGGAATGGTCACACTGGTTTCAGCAATATTTGTCGCTAAGATAATTCGCCGTTTACCTTCGCCTTGGCGCCCTCGTAAGACGTCACGCTGTGCTGCCGGCGCTACTTGCCGGTGTAGTGGATAAACTTGCCACTGCTCCTGCAACTGCTCATTCAAGGAGCGCGTAACATACTGAATATCAGCAAGCCCAGGCACAAATACCAGCACATCTTGTTGTGCTACTTGGCATGCTTCTTGGATAACTTGAGGTAAATGCTGCTGCCAACGGCTACTGGCAGGAGGTGGTCGATAATGAATGCTGATGGGATACTGACGCCCTTCACTGCGAAGAATCTGGCAATCTACCCCAGCTTCGCTAAGCCAAGCCGCAATCGGCTCTGCTGGTAACGTGGCCGACATCACCAGTACACTTAAGTCAGGTCGCAATAGGAGGCTTTCTTGCAACATTGCTAGGCCCAAGTCACTCGCCAAATTCCGCTCATGAAACTCGTCAAAAATCACCATACCCACCCCAGCTAGCTCCGGGTCTTGTTGCAGGTATTGAGTAAACATACCCTCGGTAACAATGAGCAACCGAGTGTGCTGGTTAAAGCGAGCCTCGCCGCGAATGTGATAACCTACCGTTTGCCCCACGGGTTCATCCAGCTGTCGAGCCAGATAGGTTGCAATGGCAAGGGTTGCTAGCCGCCGCGGTTGCAACATTAAAATGCGTTGCTGAGCGAGACTTGGCTGCTGCAACAACGCCAGTGGCAACAGTGTCGACTTGCCCGCCCCTGGCGGGGCTTCGATGACCACTCGAGCCGCCGGTAACAACTTTACCAAAGGTTCAATTAAAGCTTGTACCGGCAACTGCTCAGTGGTCATTTACGCTTACAAATCAGTTTAACAAGGTGGCCGCAATAGTACGGAAGCCCAGCGCGGTAGCGCCCGCCGCACACATTCCATTAGCACTACCATGATACGCCGCAGCAATGTCAAAATGCAGCCAACCCGCACCTTCATTCGGCGCAAAACGCAATAAAAAGCCAGCGGCATTACTTGCGCCACCAGCACCACCACCTTTTTGCGGACGGCTATTGGCGGTATCTGCAAAAGCGGATGGGCAATTATCACGATGCCATGGTTGCAACGGCAAACGCCAGAGTAATTCTTGATTAGCCGCAGCTGAGGCTAGCGCCTGCTGAGCGTAGTCATCATCAACACTAAACAACGCATTATACTCAGTACCAACAGCAACCTGCGCTGCGCCCGTTAACGTGGCTGCGTCAATGATATGCTTGGCATTAACTTCAGCCGCATAAATAAGGCCATCGGCTAGCACCAAACGTCCTTCGGCGTCAGTGTTGACAATTTCCACTGTGGTGCCATTTTTATAAGTAATGATGTCACCTAACTTATAGGCGCGCCCATCAATCAGGTTTTCCGCACAACACAACACCAATTGCACTCGTTTGTTTAGGCCCTGTTCAATGGCATATCCTAAAGCACCTGCTACGGTTGCCGCGCCACCCATGTCGCACTTCATTGCTAACATGCCTTCGCTAGACTTAATACTTAGGCCACCGCTATCAAAGGTGATCCCTTTACCAATCAATACTGTGTCTACCTCAGCTTTTGGGTCCTTGCTTGGGTTGTAGTCTACCACCAGCATCACCGGTGGCTTGACGCTAGCTCTACCCACCGTATGAATACCCATACGTTGCTCAGCCAATAACTCATCGCCAACCACTTTGCGGACACTAATAGCTGCTGGTGCCAACTCGGTAAGTTTATCAGCCACACGTTGGGCAAGGGCCTCAGGATAGATGGCCTCGGGCGGTAAATTAATTAACTCTCGCACCCAATTTGCATGCTTCTGTAATAAATTAAGTTGCTGCTCATGGTTGGCCCACGTGATCTTATTTTTGCTAAGAGTGTCCGTAAAGCCTTTAGCGAAAGCCCATTGCTGCTCTAAGTTCCAGCTGTCACCCTGCAAGCTAACAGCGTTGATTCCAAGATTATCTAATTGGCGGCCGGCCCGCTGAATTTTACGTAAATCGTTAGCTTCATTGCCAGTTAACGAGATCACGGCGCCGCGTTCATTCATGATGACCGCGGCAGAAGCCTTCCAACCGCCTGTAGTGGTGGTGCTTGCGGATTCTAAAAAGACAGGTACTGTGCTAGACATGCGATGTGGCTCCCAGTATGTTTGCGTGTTTAGATGGTGTCTATCGTACTTGAGCAAGATGGGGCTGACAATGAAGTTTATCAAGGTACTTGAGCCGGCAACCTTAACTAAACGTTACCAACGCTTTCTAGCAGATGTGGAGACTGCCGATGGTAGTGCCTTTACCATTCACTGCCCGAATACCGGTGCTATGACGGGTTGTGCCGAACCCGGCATGCGGGTATGGATGAGCGCCTCGGATAATCCTAAACGTAAATATCGCCACACTTGGGAACTCGCCCAAAGCAGCGCCGGTCACATGATCTGCGTGAATACCCAGCAAGCCAACAAGATTGCTGGCGAGGCTTTAGCTGATGGCGTGATTCCGCAACTGGAGGGGTTACACGAACTGCAAGCGGAGCAGAAATATGGTTACGACAACCGCCGCATTGACTGGCTGGGTCTGGATAAACATGCGCAAAAAGTTTTTATTGAAGTAAAAAGTGTCACCTTAGCTGAGCATAATCAGGGCTATTTTCCCGATACTGTTAGCCAACGGGCAACGCAACATTTACGCAGTTTGATGGATATGGTTAACGATGGTCATCGGGCGGTAGTGCTCTACGTGGTCTTGCATAGCGCTATCGAACAGGTCACGGCAGCTAGCCAGCTTGATCCAAACTACGCGCAGATGTGTATTGAGGCGGCAAAAATAGGAGTTGAATTTTACGCATTGGGGTGCCATATCAGCCCGAGCGAAATCACCGCGACAACAACCTTGCCGGTGATACCTGTTAGCAGCAGTGCAAAAAGTTAACTTTTGTTTAAATAAAATTGCACCGCCGATTACTTTCTGGTATATGTACCGACCATTTTTTTAACCGTCTCATACAGGAGATCCATAATGCCTCAAGGAACGCCGAAAAAAGCCCATGGCATTCTGGCACAAGCTGGCCTTGAACCTTATCAAGAGAAGCCAGGTGAAGAATACATGAATGAGGCGCAACGTGCGCATTTTCGTAAAATTTTAGAAGTGTGGCGTGCTCAGTTGCGTGAAGAAGTTGACCGTACTGTTCACCACATGAAAGACGAAGCAGCTAATTTCCCTGATCCAGTGGACCGCGCCGCGCAAGAAGAAGAGTTCAGTTTAGAACTCCGTACTCGCGACCGCGAGCGTAAGCTGATCAAGAAAATTGAAAAAACACTGCAGAAAATTGAAGCTGATGACTTCGGCTTTTGTGACTCGTGCGGCATTGAAATCGGTGTGCGACGTTTAGAAGCGCGTCCTACTGCTGACCTTTGCGTCGATTGCAAAACCCTCGCCGAAATCAAAGAGAAGCAGATGACCGGCGCCTAATATGGCGACACCAAGCATGGCCAACCAGCCATACTGTGGCCGCTTTGCCCCGACCCCGTCGGGGCCCTTGCATTTTGGCTCATTAGTAGCCGCTTTGGCCAGCTATTTAGATGCTAAAGCTCATGCCGGACGCTGGCTAGTGCGCATCGAGGACATTGACGAACCGCGCGCAGTAGCAGGAGCCGACCAAGTTATCCTGCAACAATTAGAGCGCTTTGGTCTGCATTGGGACGGCGACATTATTTACCAAAGTCAGCGCAAAGAGCGTTATCGCCAGGCTCTAGCTGAGTTGCAGCAGCAACAGTTAACCTATCCTTGCAACTGCACCCGAAAACAAATCAAAGCCCGTGGTGAATACTATACCGGTCACTGTCGTGCCGGGGTCGAAGGACCCGGGCCCTATGCCATTCGCTATTTAAATCAAACTCCTGTTATGGTCTTTACCGATGCTATTCAAGGCGAGGTGAACATAGCTCCCGCTGTTGCTGGCGAAGATTTTGTGTTGTTGCGGCGTGATGGTTGGTTCACCTATCAGCTGGCGGTTGTGATAGATGATATTGATCAAGGGGTTACAGATATCGTTCGCGGCGCAGACCTGCTCACTGCAACCAGTTGGCAAATTAATTTGTGGCGCCACTTTAGCCAGCGCCAGCCGCATTTTAAACATATTCCGCTAGCTCTAGATGAACAAGGGCAGAAACTCAGTAAGCAAAATCATGCCCCCGCGCTTAATCCGCAGCAAGTTAGTGAGCAACTCTGGCAAGCCTGTCAGTTTCTACAGCTCACTGAAGTCCCCTTAACCAATCCCGCAGACCTTTTAAGCCTAGCCACTCAAGCTTGGCGTGCTAAGTTCTTTCCTGAAACGTCTGCACAGGATACAATAACGCGTTAATTTTAAGCACCGAGGCCTTAATGTAAGTAGCTAGCCTTATGAGGCAGCCACGCGCCTCACCTAAATGTACGGAGAAACCCCCATTATTAAGCGCATTAAAGCATTGGCAAAGCGAGCCCTACAACGTCAACCAGAATCCTCGCTGCCAGCAAATATTCTTGCCAAACCTATTGTTATTACTCGCGATCAGCATCCCATTTCGCGTAAAGACATTCCTGAGCACGCTTTAAAAGTCTTGTACCGACTGCACAATGCTGGCTACCAAGCTTTCTTAGTGGGCGGTTGTGTGCGCGATTTATTACTAGGTATTCAACCTAAAGATTTTGATGTGGCTACCAATGCTCAACCTGAGCAAGTGAAGGCGTTATTTCGCAACTGTCGTTTGGTTGGCCGTCGTTTTCGCTTAGCACACGTGGTTTTTGGCCGCGAAGTTATCGAGGTGGCTACGTTTCGCGGGCATCATGATAGCCCCGCCGATGAGCCGGCCAAGACTGATAAAATTGCCAAGCAAAATGCTGCCGGTATGTTGGTTCGCGATAATGTTTTCGGCTCTATTGAAGAAGATGCACAACGGCGTGATTTCACCGTCAATGCGCTCTACTACAACATCGCCGATTTTTGTATTTATGATTTTGCCAACGGGGTGAAAGACATCGAGGCCGGGGTGTTGCGAATGATTGGTGATAGTGCCACTCGCTACCGTGAAGATCCAGTGCGCATGTTACGCGCCATTCGCTTTGCCACCAAGTTAAACATGCGTATGGATAGCAGTGTTGCAGACCCCATTAAAGAACTAGCTCCGTTGTTGCAAAATATTCCTGCAGCACGCCTGTTTGAAGAAAGTCTGAAACTATTTACGGCTGGTAAGGGCCTCGCAAATTTTGAAATGCTGGTTGAATATCAATTATTTCAACAGCTATTCCCGCTGCTGCGTAGTTATCTGAAGGCCCTTGACGAGGCTCCCTATCAGTTGCTTAAACAAACCTTTGCAGATACCGATGAACGGGTCCGCAATGGTCAACGTATTACTCCGGCTTACTTATATGCAGCGCTATTGTGGTGGCCACTCCAGGCTCGCATGGAACAGCTCACCTTTGAAGGTGGTCTATCTCAGGCTGATGCACTTAACTTAGCAGCAGCCGATGTGATAGGTAAACAGGTGCAAAGTATTGCTATCCCTAAACGTTTCACCATTCCTGCGCGTGAGATCTGGCAATTACAGCAACGTTTAGAGCGCGCTCAAGGTAAACGCATTGGCATGGTCTTAGGGCATCCGAAATTTCGCGCTGCCTATGATTTCTTGCTCCTGCGTGCTAATACAGCGACCGCCCTTGAACGCGGTAAATTAGAGCAACTGGCACAGTTTTGGACCAAACAGCAACAAAACGGTACCCCTGCTATTGCGCCTAGCGCAGATGATGCCGGCAATAGACCCAAGCCTAAGCGGCGCGGCCGCAGAGCCGGACGTCGACGTCGAAGCCCCAAGCAAGAGAACTCTAATGGCTAAGGTTTATATCGCCTTGGGCGCTAATCTTGGCGACCCTGTGCAAACGCTAAAAGATGCTTTACTGGAATTAGCCAGTGGTCCTGCATTGCAGCAGCTTCGCGCCAGCTCACTGTACCGCAGCAAGCCAATGGGCCCGGCTGACCAACCCGATTATGTGAACGCGGTAGTGACTGCGACCACCGAGCTAGAACCACTAGCGCTGCTAGATTATCTGCAAGCCATTGAGCAGCAGTTCGGGCGCCAGCGTTTGCGCCACTGGGGCCCTCGCACACTCGATTTAGATATTCTGCTGGTGGATGACCTAGTGAGTACGAGCGAACGGTTAACGCTTCCGCACCCTGGCCTCTCTGAAAGAGATTTTGTGGTGGTGCCCTTAGCTGAGCTAGCGCCAACTTTAGTGTTACCTAACGGACAGACGCTACAGCAGTTAAAACAGTCCATGCAGCATCATGACCTCGTTAAGATTAGCTGATACAATCAAGTTCTGAGCTTTCCTGCAAGGAGTATCTGATGGCCGCTATGACCATAGCCAAACTAGCTAAGAAGAAGTTAGCTGGCGAAAAAATCACCTCAATTACGGCTTACGATGCCTCGTTTGCGAAGCTTTTTGCCGAGTGTGGCGTCGATTTTATGTTAGTCGGTGACTCCTTAGGCAACGTGGTACAGGGGCAGTCCAGCACCTTGCCCGTTACTCTTGCTGATATTGTTTATCACACTCAAGCTGTGCGCCGTGGTGCCCCTGAGGCTTTCGTGATGGCTGACATGCCATTTATGACTTATGCCAGCCCAGCCCAAGCATGCGATAACGCCGCTGAACTGATGCGCGCCGGCGCCAATATGGTAAAGCTTGAAGGCGGCGATTGGCTGCTTGAAACCATACGCTGTTTGGTTGAACGGAGCGTTCCAGTATGCGCCCACTTAGGGCTGTTACCCCAATCGGTTAATGTACTTGGCGGTTATAAGATTCAAGGCAGAGAGCAATCTGCGGCGGACAATACCTTGCGCCAAGCGTTGGCATTGCAAGAAGCTGGGGCACAATTATTGGTGCTAGAATGTGTGCCGGTGGCCCTCGGTCAACGCATTAGCGAAGCCCTGACCATCCCTACCATTGGCATTGGTGCTGGTCCGCATACAGACGGACAAATTTTAGTCATGCATGATATGTTTGGCTTAAACAGCGACTATTTACCTAAATTTGTAAAGAACTTTTTAGCTGATGCCGGTGATTTGCGCGGTGCCGTTGAGATGTATGTTGCGCAAGTTAAAGCCGGGCAATTCCCAGGTCCTGAACATTCTTTTGAGTAACCCACGATGCAACGACTCACTAGTCTTGAAGAACTTCGCGCTTGGCGTGCACAACAACAGGGGCAAGTAGCCCTCGTACCCACCATGGGGAATTTGCACGAAGGTCATTTGAAGTTGGTTGATATGGCGCGCCAACGGGCTGATAAAGTCGTCGTGAGTATCTTTGTTAATCCGCTGCAGTTTGGTCAAAACGAAGATCTTGATAACTACCCTCGTACCCTTGATGCTGATTGTCGCGCGCTCGCTGAACGTGGTGTCAGCGCCGTGTTTGCTCCAACCGTACAAGATATGTATCCACGCGGATTAGCGGAACAAACCACAATAGAGGTACCTGGTATCTCTACCATTCTTTGTGGTGCTAGCCGTCCTGGTCATTTTCGTGGGGTGGCTACGATTGTGGCGAAGTTGTTCAATATGGTGCAGCCAGATTTAGCCATTTTTGGTGAAAAAGACTTTCAACAATTACAAGTTATTCGTCTCATGGTGCAAGATTTGAGCTTGCCTGTGGACATTTTAGGCCTGCCAACTCAGCGTGCGACTGATGGCCTAGCACTCAGCTCGCGCAATGGTTATCTATCAGATACCGAGCGCCAGCAAGCACCACTGCTCTATCAACAACTGAAAACCTGTGCCGAACGAATCAGCGCTGGCGAGGATGCGCAGCAAGTGCTTAATCAAGCGGTGACACACATCACCGCTGCTGGCTTCAAACTAGATTATTTAGAATTACGCCAACATGCAGATCTACAACCTGCACAAGCAACCGATAAGCATTTAGTGTTGTTAGTAGCAGCTTACTTAGGCAGCACCAGACTTATCGATAACTTAAGTTTTAAGCGGTCTTAACCGAACCGCTTAAAACTCATGGTTAGGTACTGATTAGCGTTCGCGCACCAAACCCAGTTCACGAAGCTCAGTAAATAAAGCACCACGTAAACTCATCGCCTGTTCGGCTATCTCGCGTTGCTCTTGAAGGATTTCTGCGAGCATCTCATGAGTTGTTAAAGGATTCGCTAATACCACTCTAAACACCACTGTAGGCTCACGATGATATTGTGCGGGAGTCAGCTTAGTACGCGACACGAATGAGCTTCCCGTTTCGCGTTGGCGCTTCTGAATAAACCTGGTCAGTGCATTCAAATGAGGGGTAATGCGACGTACTTGCTCAGCATTAAGGCCTGCCAATAACGGCTTAATACGAGCGGGGACAAACCGATAGGTTAGAATGCATAGCTCGGGTTCAGTCACCACTTCAAAATCGTCTTGTGCGGCAATCAAGCGCGCAAAATCTTTAGCCTTGGCTAAGCTTTGATCAATTAACAATTCGTAGCCGCGCCGGCCCATGACATGTAGCGCCGAATACACCAACATGGCCATCCCCGGCCGCGAGCCTTCCATGGTATGTGCACCTAAATCCTTTGAACCATGGCGAATAATATATTCCGCATGATGCTCAATCGCGCGCACCATGCTTGGATCACGGAAGAGCACCATGCCAGCGCCCATCGGCACGTACATCTGTTTATGCGCATCAATAGTGACACTGTCGGCTCTCTCAATGCCATGTAACAATTGGCGATGATTGTTCGACAGCAAGGTAGCCCCCCCCCATGCGGCATCTACATGAAAGTGCGCACCAACCTCACTCGCCACATCGGCCATTTTGTCGAGTGGATCTATGTGTCCCGTTTCTGTGGTGCCCGCTACCCCAATGATCGCTAATACTTGCCCACCATCGGCTTGAACCGCAGCACAAGCTTCACGTAGCGCATCTATTTTGATCCGATTATTCTCGTCGGTAGCAACCGCTATTAAATTTTTTCTTCCGATCCCTAACACATCAGCAGCTTTGCCCAGCGAGTAATGACCACGCTCAGACACCATAATAGTCAGGCGCTTGTAGCCATAATGCAGTAATCCCGCTGCGAGCCCTTCACTAGCAATACCGGCGAAGCCTGTCGTAGGTTTTAGTAATAGATTACGTGCTACCCACAGAGCTGTCATATTAGCCACAGTCCCGCCCGAGCACATAGCTCCGAGCGAGTGCTGGGCGCTATGCATCCAGCGTTGATAGAAAGCTGCATCTTGTTGGTAAACGAGGTGATGAAGCATACCCAAGACATTGCGTTCGAGCGGGGTAAAGGCCTTCGAGGTTTCAATTTTGACTAGGTTTTGGTTTAAACCCACCATCAGCTTAGCCAGCGGCAATAAAAAATAAGGCAGTGCTGAGGTCATGTGGCCAATAAATCGTGGCGAACTGGTATGCACTGAATGAGCCACTAAATTATTTAATAAAAACTCAGTGTGATCCGATACATACTGCGGCTGTTCAGGAATTTCGCTGGCATTAAAGTTTTGCTCAATCTCATGCAAGGGCTTTTCGCGGGCGACGATGTGCTCGCCTAAAAAGCCCATAAGATTTTCACTGAGGTGCTTCTCTATCTTCCCGAGGGTAGAGTCTGGCGCCTCAGGAATGGTGAATATTTTTAGCAGCGCCTCTTGGCTTACTTCTGCAAAATGACTGTCACTCAAGCGTATTTCCTTGTGATTACCCGCGCATAAAAGTGCACTATTCTGCCTCGATTGCAGAAAAATAGCGACCGTCTTCTGGCAGCTTAGCGGACAACTCCCAAAGTTGCTGTCCACTGCGCTGATACTTACGCTCAAACGGCGTCATCGCCTCATGCTTAGCTAGCAAAGGTGTTAGCTGTGCAGCACAATTAACCAGCGCCAAACTACTTGCCACTTCAGTTAAATAGGTCACCCAATTAGAGCGCATGACCAAAGTACCCCCTAAGCCTAGTACATAAGGCCAGACCGGGCTACCATGCCAGCGACGACTAAAATGTGAGGCTTTAGGCCAAGGGTTGGGATACAGAATATAGTGTTTGTCTAACTGCCAATGCGCTGCTACTGCTAGTCGCCAGAAATCATTCAAATCCGCCCGAACTAATAGATAACGCTGGCCAGCTGCGGCAGTTGCGTATTGGGCATGACGGCCTAATCGGTGAGCTGATTTATCGACCCCGATAACTAATGCATCAGGATGCTGCTCGGCTATCCAAGCAGTGCTTTCGCCGACACCACAACAAGAGTCAAGAATCAGTGGCCCTTGCCAATCTGCTACTAACTGTTGCGCCTGCTCAAAAGCCTCGCGATTATGCGCTTGAATCGGCTTACGAAAAGGCGAGCGCAAATGGCGCATCACCACACTAACTAAATCGTCATGATTACCATGCTGATTGGTAGTTACGGATCTTGATTCATGATTCACGAACGAATCCCCGCGCCCCGTTGCAGCAGCGTATAAGCAAGAGCAAAAAGAATCAGGTTAAAGCCTATGAGTAATCCTAGGGCAAGGCCGATATTGACGTCAGTCACACCTAAAAAGCCATATCTAAATGCGTTCACCATGTACAACACAGGATTGATTTGCGCAATGTTTTGCCAAATCTCTGGCAGCATACTAATGCTGAAGAAAACCCCGCCTAAATAGGTTAATGGAGTTAATACAAAGGTTGGGACAATAGATATGTCATCAAATGTTTTTGCATGCACTGCGTTAATCAAACCACCTAAACTAAATAAAGTTGAGGTTAACACCACGGTTAAAATAAGAATGCCCGCATGATAAATTTGAATATTGTCGACAAAAATAAAAGACACAACCGTCACAATACAAGCCACAATCAAGGCGCGCGCTAAGCTTCCGCCCACATAGCCGGCAATAATCACCGCACTAGACACCGGCGCGACAAGCATCTCTTCAATATTGCGTTGAAATTTTGCACTGAAAAACGAAGATGCTACGTTCGAATAGGAATTGGTTATCACCGACATCATTATCAGCCCAGGGACAATAAATTCCATGTAGGGAATGCCATTCATGCCGCCTGATGCATCAATTCGAGTACCAATAATATTACCAAAGATGACAAAGTATAAAGTCATGGTAATGGCTGGTGGGACTAGGGTTTGCACCCAAATGCGCAAAAATCTTGTGCATTCTTTTATCCAAATAGTTTTTAATGCGGTATAAGTTAACGAAGCCATGTAATTATGCTGCTCCTTGTGGCTTACGGCCTTTTTCGACCAGGTTAACGAAAAGTTCTTCTAGACGATTTGCCTTGTTGCGCATAGACAACACTTGTATCGATTGAGCCGTGAGTTGTTCAAACACTGGATTCAAACCTTGGCTCTTTTCAACATCAACCTCAATGCTGTGATCATCAATTGCACGCCAAGTAAAACCCTCTAAGGTGGCACTAGTCACACCCGCTGGATACTCAACATCCAGCACAAAAGTTTCCATATTGAGAGTGGCTAAAAGCTTTTTAATCGATGTGTTCTCGATAATCGAGCCTTGGTCGATTATGGCAATATTGCGGCAAAGACTTTCCGCTTCTTCCAAATAATGCGTGGTCAGAATAATAGTAATTCCCTGCTTGTTAATCTCGGTCAAGAAATCCCACATGCTGCGACGCAGCTCAATATCAACGCCCGCGGTCGGCTCATCTAAAATAAGTAACCGCGGCTCATGAACTAATGCCCGCGCTATCATCAGTCGGCGCTTCATCCCACCCGACAGCATCCGCGCCGGTGCATTGCGTTTTTCCCACAAGCTTAGCTGCTTCAGATATTTCTCTGAACGCTGTTTAGCAAGCTGTCGCGGTACTCCATAATAACCGGCCTGATTAACCACAATCTGCTGTACCGTCTCAAACTGGTTAAAATTAAACTCTTGCGGAACCAGACCAATTTGACGTTTTAAGGCAACTAACTCGGTGTCTAAATCATGGCCAAACACACTTACTTTGCCCGCTGATTTATTAACTAATGAGGAGATAATTCCAATTGTGGTTGATTTACCAGCACCGTTAGGCCCCAGTAATGCAAAGAAATCCCCTTCAGCAACATCCAAATCAATGCCCTTCAAGGCCTCATGGCCACCTTTATAGGTTTTCTTTAAACCGCGAATAGATAACGCTTGCATAACTTATTTAGGCTCCTGTCCATAACCCCAACGCGGCTGTAATTGCTGCGCTAAGTTAAGATGATCGAGTATACGGGCCACCACAAAATCAACCAAATCAGCAATGCTTTGCGGTTGATGATAAAAACCTGGTGCGGCTGGCATGATGGTGACTCCCAACTGGGCTAATTTTAACATATTCTCTAGATGAATAGCCGATAGCGGCATTTCTCGAGGCACTAAAATAAGTTGCCCTCGCTCTTTGATAACAACGTCTGCTGCGCGTTCTATCAAGGTATCGCTTGCGCCGTGAGTGATGGCTGATAAAGTTCCTGTTGAGCAAGGGCATACCACCATCTTCTTTGGCGCTGCTGAGCCCGATGCGACCGGCGCGAACCACTCGTCTTTGCCATACACTTTCAGTTGTTCTGCTGACACCGAAAAATGCTCACACAAGGCCGCAGCCAAAGCTTTCGGATTTGCCGGTAACTGCCAATCTAACTCGGTTGCAAATACCACTCGGGCGGCACTCGACATTAACAAGTGAACCTGTTGCTGCTGTTCTAATAAGCAAGCAATCAGGCGCATTGCATAAGGTGCTCCAGAGGCGCCGGTAATGGCCACGGTAACTTGCTGGGCAGTCATGTCAAACTCCTTTGTTGAATAAGGCTATGAGTTACAAAAACAGTGGTCCAAACTAAGCCAATGCCTGCAGTAACCGCTGATGGATCTGGCCAAACCCGCCATTACTCATCACCACGATGTGGTCACCTGCTGCTGTGGCCGCCACAATCTGATCGACTAAGTGCTCGATTGAGTCGGCGACCTGCGCCTGCGGGACCAGCTCAGCCACAGACCACTGTAAGCCCTCAGGCTGAAGCATAAACACTAGGTCTGCCGTTGCTAGCGCCGGTGCTAATTGGTCGGCTAACACGCCTAGCTTCATCGTGTTTGAACGCGGCTCTAGTACGGCCAAAATCCGCTGTTGGCCCACTTTGGCACGCATTCCTGCCAAAGTCGTAGCAATCGCCGTTGGATGATGAGCAAAATCATCATACACAGCCACCTCGGCCGCTACCCCTTTTAGCTCTAAGCGGCGCTTGGTGTTGCGGTATTGTTTAAAAGCAGCACAGCTTACCGCAGCGCTCACGCCCACATGCTGGGCTGCCGCAATAGCCATCAAGCCATTGTAAACATTGTGGGTACCGATCAACGACCAGTGCACTTCACCCTGTTTTTGACCTTGCCAATAGACCGCAAAAGCACTGCCGTCAGCTTCGATTAACTGTGCTTGCCAGTCGCCCGAAACGATCCCAACCGTACTGGTTTCGCTCCAGCAGCCTTGCTGTAAAACTTGCTCTAGCGTCTCTGTTCCAGCCGGATAGAAGATTTTTCCATACCCAGGGACCACTCTAACTAGATGGTGAAACTGACGTTGAATCGCTGCTAAGTCGGGAAAAATGTCAGCATGGTCAAATTCGAGATTATTCAAAATGAGTGTTGATGGGCAGTAATGCACGAATTTAGAGCGCTTATCAAAGAATGCGGTATCGTATTCATCGGCTTCGATAACAAAAAAATCGCTCTCGCCCAAGCGCGCCGACTGCTCAAAATTAGCCAGCACTCCACCAACTAAAAACCCTGGTTTTAACCCTGCATAATCAAGTAACCAAGTGAGCATGCTAGCCGTAGTCGTTTTACCATGGGTGCCAGCCACCGCCAGCACCCAACGTTGCTGCAGCACTTCATCATGGAGCCACTGCGCCCCCGAGCGATACGGAATGCGTTGGTTTAACACTGCTTCTACCGCTGGGTTACCACGACTCATGGCATTACCAATGATCACTAAATCAGGCCGCGGCTGGAGCTGTGCCGGATCATAACCTTCGATTAACTCAATACCGAGTGCCCGTAATTGGTCACTCATCGGCGGATAGACCTGAGCATCACTCCCAGTAACCTGATGACCCAGCGCCTTAGCAATGGCGGCGATGCCTCCCATAAAGGTTCCGCATATGCCGAGTATATGAATATGCATGATGTGTCTCATTGCAGCAAAAAGGCTAGTGTACCACGGGCATGAAAATGCGCGAATTTCTGTGCAGGCAATTTGCCTAAAAATGCGGTAAACTTAGCAGCGTTTTTGCCACCTATCCGTAACACCAGCTACTGTACGAGGGTTTCATGCAACGCTTAATTCCGACCTTGCGCCAAGATCAGGTCGACGAGGCTTTAATTTCAGTTATTCATTCTTTGCAAATTACTGCGAAAGAAATTTCTTTCCGAGTTGGCCAAGGTGATTTAGCCGGTGTCCTCGGCTCAACCCTGTCAGAGAATATTCAAGGCGAAACCCAAAAGAAACTCGACATCCTATCCAACCAGCTCATTAAAGATATTTTGCTGGAATGCGGCCATGTGCGTGCCGTCGCTTCAGAAGAAGAAGAAGGAATCGTGTTGGGCCATGAAAATGGCGAGTACTTGATTGCGTTTGATCCGTTAGATGGCAGCTCAAATATTGATATCAACAGTATGGTTGGTACCATTTTCTCGATTTTGCCCGTTCCGGAAAATAATTCAGGCACTGCGGATATGTTCCTGCAGCCAGGTCGCAACCAAGTTGCCGCAGGATACATTTTGTATGGCCCATCTATCATGATGGCTTTAACGACCGGCAAGGGCGTTAAAATTTTCACGTTAGATCAGACCGTTGGTGAGTTTTTACTAACTAAACGCGATTTAGCAATAGCTCCTGATACTTCTGAATTTGCCATTAATATGTCCAATTACCGTCATTGGCAAGAAGGCATGCAACTCTACGTTGATGATTTGCTAGCAGGTACCAGTGGGCAGCGTAGTAAGAACTTTAATATGCGTTGGGTTGCCGCCATGGTGGCGGATGTGCACCGTGTGCTTATTCGTGGTGGCATCTTTCTGTATCCTTGGGATGCACGCTCGATTGATAAGCCCTACAAGCTTCGCTTGATGTATGAAGGTAATCCGATGGCCATGCTCGTAGAGCAAGCTGGTGGTCTAGCTCATAGTGGCGACATGGCTATTTTGGATATTCAACCAACTGATATCCACCAGCGAGTCGGCATTATTCTTGGTGCGCGCAATGAAGTGAATGCTTGTTTAGGTTATTTGAAAGCTTCGCAATAGCACCAGCAGCCTTTATAATAGGGCCCATTAGAAGAATTTAAGTTATCGTCATTTAAAACTAAGTAAACAGGACCTTTCATGAGCTTAAGTAATGTAAGCGCAGGTAATAACCTGCCAGATGAAGTAAACGTAGTTATCGAAATTCCGGCCAATGCCGACCCAATCAAATATGAAGTTGATAAAGAAACTGGCACCTTATGGGTTGACCGTTTTATGTCTACTCCAATGTTCTATCCGTGTAACTACGGTTTTGTTAACAATACCTTATCGTTAGATGGCGACCCAGTTGATGTGCTAGTACCTACGCCGTATCCGCTGCAAGCTGGTTCTGTGATTAAGTGTCGTCCGGTTGGCGTATTGAAAATGACTGATGAATCTGGTGAAGATGCTAAGGTCATTGCAGTACCAGTGAGTAAATTAACGAAAGAATACGATCACATTCAAAATGTTGATGATTTGCCAGAGCTATTAAAAGCGCAAATCACTCACTTCTTCGAGCGTTACAAAGAGCTTGAGAAAGGAAAATGGGTGAAAGTTGAAGGTTGGGGCGATATCAACGCTGCCAAAGAAGAAATTATGTCTTCGTTCGAGCGGGCGCAGAAATAAGAACCGCTATGGGCACCTGTATTGCAGTAAAACATCTCGAGTTTCGCTGGCCGGGTGCCCCTTCTCCCCTGCTAACAATCCCATCATTGACCATAGCTCGTGGTGAGCGAGTCCTCCTTCGTGGTGCCAGTGGTTCGGGTAAGTCTACCTTACTGAGCTTGATTGCCGGCGTGCACCAAGCCCCAGCTGGGCAACTCGAAGTATTAGGACATGATCTTGGTCGGCTTAGCCAACACCGACGTGACCAATTACGGGCTAATGAAATCGGCTATATTTTTCAGCAGTTTAACTTGCTACCTTTTCTTAATGCAGAAGAAAATGTCACGTTAGCAAGCCAATTTGCACCAGCTCGGCGCAAACGTGTGCAAAACCCTCAGCAGCATGCCCAGTCCTTGCTAAAACAACTGGGCCTAGCTGCGGCAGACACCCAGCGCTTGGCTAGCCAATTGAGCGTCGGCCAACAACAACGCGTGGCTGCTGCACGAGCCTTGTTTGGGGCGCCTTCTCTGATCATAGCCGACGAGCCAACATCAGCATTAGATGCCGAGCATCGAGACGAATTCATTCAGGTGTTATTCAAAGCTTGTGCTGCCAATCAAACCACACTGCTCTTTGTTACGCACGATCAAGGCCTAGCGCCAATGTTTGAAAGAACCATTGAACTTAGCGATATCAATCACGCACGTAAGGATGATGGCGATGCTTAAATTGGCTTGGGCTAGCTTACGTAATCGTCGTGCCAGCGCTATCCTCACGATTCTGGCAATAGCTATCAGTACGCTCCTGCTCTTAGGAGTAGAACGGGTGCGCGAACAAACCCAAGCTAATTTTGCTAACACCATTGCTGGCACTGATTTAATTGTTGGTGCCAGAACAGGATCAACCCAACTGCTATTAAGCAGCGTGTTTCACATAGGCAGCCTGAATAACACCCTAAGTTGGGATAGTTATCAGTATTTAACTAAGTTGCCCGGAGTTAAGTGGCATATTCCCATGGCTCTTGGCGACAGCGTGGCAGGCTATCCGGTAGTAGCAACCACCAGCGATTTCTTTAGTTATTTTCGTTATGGTGATGGACTCTCTCTAGAACTCGCTAAGGGTACTGTCTTTAGCGAGATGAACCAGGCCACTCTGGGTGCCGAGGTGGCAGCCCGGCTTGGCCTACAGCAAGGCGATCCGCTCACCTTGGCACATGGCAGTGGCGGTATCAGTTTTAGTGACCACGATCAGCACCCCTTTGTGGTGAGTGGCATTTTGAATCGTACTGGAACCCCCGTCGACCAAGCTGTCTATATTCATCTTGAAGGCCTTGGTCTCTTACACGGTGAGTTTGATCCCGAGCATAGCGCAGATCACGACCATGATGATCACCATGACCACGCTAGCCATGCACCTCCTGTTTATACGTTAAGTGCTGTCCTAATTGGGCTGGAAGCGCGTCCTTTAGCCTTGCGTATGCAACGACAAATCAATACCTACAAGAATGAACCACTCACTGCAATTATGCCCGGAATGGCGTTAACCGAATTGTGGCGCACCTTAGCTCTATTCGAACAAGCACTGCTAGCGATCGCCGCGCTCGTCGTCGCAACCGGTCTATTAGGAATGCTCACAACACTTTTGGCTAGCTTGCGCGAACGGCGCCGAGAAATGGCCGTGCTGCGAGCCCTTGGGGCCGGACCATTTAGTATTTTTAGCCTCCTGGTGAGCGAAGCTATGTTGCTTACCGTCATTGGCGTTAGTACTGGGGTTTTGTTACTGTTCTTAGGGTTAATGCTGGGTGGCGATCTATTACTCGCTCACACAGGTATGTTGTTAAGAGCAAGCCCTTTAACAAGTAACGAATGGGTATTACTGGCAGCCATTTTAGCTGCTGCTTTAATATTGAGTTTAATCCCTGCATGGCGAGCCTTCCGCAATGCACTAGCTGATGGTTTAACAATTAAATTATGATCAAACTTCGTCAATATGTTGCGTTATTACTGGTAAGCTTGGCGGCAATCGTGCCGGCTTTCGCTGCCGATGACTATGTGAATACACAGTGGAAAGAACTGGTTCCCCCAGGTTATAAGCCCCCGCCTGTTCGAAGCCAAGCTTTTTACGATGCCAATCCCGAATTAGCTAATCAACCTGAACTTGATGCCCCAATGGTAGCTGAGCTAGATGGCAAGAAAATAAAGATCCCCGGGTACGTGGTGCAGTTAGAAGGTGACGCAGAAAAAGTTACGCAGTTTCTGTTAGTTCCTTATTTTGGCGCTTGTGTACACGTGCCACCACCACCACCAAATCAAATTGTGTTGGTTGATTTTGCTGAAGGGGTGAAGTACGAAGATACTTTTGATGCCGTATGGGTAGAAGGAGTTATTAAGGTTGAACGCGTGGAAGGCGATGTAGCCGTGGTCGGCTATCGAATGACAGCCGCCACAGTAACGCCTTATTATTAAGGCTCCCATCAACTTACAGAGCGATTAGAAATGGATTTCTAAGCCAAGGTAAGGGCCTTTAAACTGAATATCTGAATAGATATTATCTAAGTCATCTAGTTCAATCGTGATATCTCGGTAGCCCAGTTGCAGATTTAAATTCACCGCCAAGCTATCTACTAAGCGATATTCAATACCAGCTTCAATGTCACGTACGCTGCTATCATCAATAGAAACCGCATTGGCTAAGCCATATAGCGTAAGGTCTGTGGCCGGAATACCGACCCGCACTTGAGCATAACCGGTTGGGATCCAGCCGTCGGCATCTAAACTGTTTTCGGCAGTAGCGTCTCTTACTGCCAATAAACCATCCACTTGTTTCGCAGTTATACCTAAATCAACACTCAGTAAATCGTTATCAAAAATTTCGTAGTACAACGTGTAGTCAGTATGGGTTAAATCGACACTGCTGTTTAGGGTTGTGCCCGCACTGTAACCGATGCCGTTATAACTAAAATCACTGCCAAGCGTGGTGACACCGTAGGTCGTTAAATCGTTGCGGCGCACCTTAAAGTTTGGCAACAATGGAATCGGATGCTCTAGTGCGACGTAAAAACTGTTTTGCGTTTCGTCAGCAAAATTAAATCCTTGAGTACCATTACCTGAGCCAAAATTACCCGAGTTACTGGTGTCCCAATATTGGCCACCGGCATAAATCCCTAAAATGGTATCTGCTTGTGCATTGGCACCTAACAGCAATGCGGGTAGTACTAACGCAGTAGCTAGTTTTCTCATTAATGCTCATCCTTTCATCGTATTGTTTTGACTACAGCAGTCATAGTGGCTGTATCACCATCATTAAACTCTAAAACAAAATCGACCGTTTCGCCTGGCTTAAACGCTTTTTTTACACCAAATAGCATCAAGTGATAGCCGCCCGGCTGAAACACTAGGGTCTGATTGGGCTCTATCACTAATTCTGGTACTCTGCGCATCCGCATCATACCATCACGCATAACGTGTTGATGTACCTCGGTGGCCCGAGCAGCATCAGTATTGGCACCGATCAAGACGACTGGTGCAGCCGAGCTATTACTGATAGTAAAATAGGCTGCTCCGTTCTCAGTACCAGGAATGGATTCTTTCATCCATACATTACTGATTTCTACTTCTGCAGCCGCAACTAGGTTAATACCACCACCAAGAAATACCAGTGCCAATAGAATTCGCCACATGATTTTGCTCACCTTGTTATTATTTGATAACAAGTCTACACAGTTTTAGGGCGTTTTCGTACCATTAGATAGATAATAAAACCGACCAATAAATAGGGCCATAACCAACTAAATAAGACCGCAGCTAAAGCGACACCGGCTGCGAGTAGCGCTACTGCAACACTACCACCAACCACTAGCACCGCACCAAATACGACAGCCGCGATGGTAAGTATCAATAATCCAGCGAAGCCAACACTGAAGATCACTCCAATAATAGCCCCGACAATAGCCAATAGTTCATCGCCAAAAACAACTAAGGCAAATAATCCTAACAGTATCCATAACCATGATGATTGTTTGTTCATTGCTTATCCTCTAAAAGATAGAAACCTCATAAGGTATAAAGCAATTACCATGCCGAAGTTAATAACGCTTTGTTTAATATAGATTTATAAGATGAAAAAGAAAAAGCCGCTAACCTAGGTTAGCGGCTTTGACCAATAATTAGCGATTTTTAGCTATTAAAAACTATAAGTCACTTCACCATAATAGTAGCCACCATTGAAACCAAACGGTGCGTTAGTATTTGGATACATGAAGATACCATTAAACTGGTTTGATGGGTCCTGCTTGTCTGGGTATTCGTCCAGCAAGTTTTGTACACCCACATTGAAAGATAAGTTGTCATCCATTTTATACTTCACGGAAAAATCAACTACCCATTTACCGCTAAACTCAGTTTGTAGCCCAGCATTATTCTCTAACATGTAATCGCCAAAGTAATTGAAGCCCAAACGAGTTTCAAAATCTTCAACAATCGAGGTAAAAGATAACGAGCCGCTATGCCGCGGTACTGAACGAGTCATGCGGGTTTGTTCCACATTATCAAACAGTTTATCTTCTAAACCATCCAAAATAGTTGGTAGGTTAACACCATCCACTTCCGTTTTATTATAGCCATAAGCCAATTGCGTTTTGAGTAGCGAGCTACCAACATCGAACTCTTGGGTTGCCACCACATCCACACCACGGCTTGAGGTATCTACTGCGTTAATAAAGAAGCGTGCGTTATCTGCACCAGCTGCCGCAAGCGCTGCAGCAACTGCGGGAGAATCGCTTGGAATTAGCGAGCTAGAGAGAATGATTCGATCATCGATATCAATTTGGAAGGCATCAACTGTTACTGACAGGCCATCGTCGCCACTCCAAACCAAACCAAAGCTTAAGCTTTGTGACTCTTCTGGTTGTAGCGCACCTAACTGCAGTGCTTGAGCTACCGGGCTTATGTTATTGAAGGTACCTGACTGTTCAGGTACTAACTCACCGTTACGGTTAACAAACAGAGTTGAGATATTCGTGAAATAGATTTGCTGCACACTAGGAGCGCGGAAACCGGTGTTCGCGGTAGCTCGAATAGCGAACTGATCAGTCACATCATAACGGCCCGAGATCTTCCAGCTGGTATTGTTACCGAAGTCTGAATAGTCTTCATAACGAACTGCTGCACCCCATTGAAACTGAGTAGTCAGCATGTTTTCAAGCTCTACATACAAACCCACGTTATCACGCGATTCATCTACTTCAGACTCAGGTTTAAACCCAGTGAAACCTTGGCTACCTCCTGGACGCCCATCGTAACCGCCGTTCTCATAAGATGCTGGCTCTCCCGCTGAAATCTTATAAGTGTTCTCACGATAGCTAAGCCCGAAAGCTACCGACAAATCTGAGTTATTTACAAACGGGAAGAACCGCTGAACGTCAACGCTAGCATTAACTTCATTCAGTTCTAGAGTACCTGCATCAAATTCTGTTGGCGTTGACGGACCAAAAGATGCGTTTAACGAATTCTCCAAGCGATATTGGAACTCACTGGTGCCCATACCTACGCTGGCATCTACGTTCCAATCAGCTAATAGGAATTTATAACCACCAACTACAGAAAAATCTGATGTTTCTGGGGTAAGAAGCGGCAGATAACCATCCGGATAGACTTCTGTTAAGTTACGGTTATCTAAAGCACGACGATAGAATGCACCAGATTGCGATGTTCTATCACTGTATCCACCAAAGGCGTACAATTCTCCTTCGTTACCCGCTGCCATATTAGCGTTAAAGAAGATAGCTTTGTTTTCAAACGAAGCATCACCAACATGATGACTTAATCTGTTGAAGGTTTCTTCGCGTGGATCTTCTTCACCGTTAATTAATTCATATTGCTGGCGTGGATCGGGACCGGCACGGTTAGTTTTATTTTTATGATGGTATTCAAACGCTAACATCAAAGAACCATCGTCACCCAGCGCAAATCCAGTGTTACCATGTACTTTATATTGGTCA
This sequence comes from Pseudidiomarina fusca, assembly GCF_032227045.1. Lineage (NCBI taxonomy): Bacteria > Pseudomonadati > Pseudomonadota > Gammaproteobacteria > Alteromonadales > Idiomarinaceae > Pseudidiomarina > Pseudidiomarina fusca. Next base: position 877 of record NZ_JANFPJ010000011.1, on the reverse strand, counting down.
CCATCACCAATATAAGTCTGCCCTGCATTGGCTGTTATGGAGCCGCCTTCTGATTGATCTTTGAGTACAATGTTGATCACCCCGGCAATTGCATCAGAACCGTATAGTGCAGCTGCACCATCACGAAGAACTTCAATGCGCTTGATGGATGAGATAGGAATTGCGTTCAAATCGACGTTAGAACTACCACGCCCAGTGGTACCATTTAAATGCACGAGAGCACTACTGTGACGACGCTTGCCGTTAATCAAGACGAGTGTGTGATCAGGAGATAAACCACGTAATGACGCTGGGCGAACGGCATCTGAACCGTCGGTAATCGATGACGATGGGAAGTTAAAACTAGGCACTGCGTATTGTAATGCACGTGCCGTTTCAGTGATGCCGCTAGCCGCAAGATCTTCACCACTGATGATATCTACTGGCGCCGAACCGTCAGTCGCTGTGCGTACCGATAAACGAGAACCTACTACTTGGATGGTTTCTTCAGCTTCTACTGAAGCCTCTTGGGCAAGTGCTGAATGAGTCATTAAAGCTGATGGAACTGCTAACGCTCCCGCAATCAGATAACTTAACTTCGCGTATTTCATGTTCTTCTCCTGCTGATTATTATAAAAATCAAAGTACATATTAGCAGTACATTTATTCTTTTATATACATCAGTATCTTCTTGTATAGATCATAAAGCAATATGACCAAAGTCTGAGACTGCATATAAATTTAACATAGTTCAATGTTTATGCAGATTTATGAGACGAACAGACAGAAAGTTAAGATTATTGGACGCTCTGCGCGATCTTTTCGACCACGCAACGAAAAAACCCCTAGCATGGCTGCTAGGGGTTGTTCGTATTTGGTGCCTGGCGGTGACCTACTC
>NZ_JANFPJ010000010.1:0-155676 GCF_032227045.1 Pseudidiomarina fusca | reverse complement strand
AATGGCTAACGCTTGATCTTCTTTTAATACTTTTACACCGTTGAAATCAGTTTCTTTCGAGATACGATCGATTTCATCAAGGCGTTGGTTAATCTCATCCTGAATTGACTGTTTATCGGCTGCAGAATTCGTGCCGTTTTGAGCTTGCACAGTCAATTCACGGATACGCTGCAAGTTGTCGTTCACTTGGTTAAGTGCGCCTTCAGCAGTTTGCGCGACAGAGATACCGTCGTTTGCGTTACGCTGAGCTTGGCTTAAACCAGTGATTTGTGAAGACATACGGTTAGCGATAGCTTGACCGGCGGCGTCATCTTTAGCGCTGTTGATACGCAGGCCTGAAGACAAACGCTCCATAGAGGTAGCCAAAGCAGACTGTGATTTAGACAGGTTCTGTTGGCCAATCATCGAGGTGATGTTTGTATTGATAACTGACATAGGTATATTCCTTCTGTTTCCAAATTAGGCAACCCAATCGGCCTGCCGTTATTCTTGTTATCGGAAGCAAAAAAAATAACTTTAGAAATTTTCCTTTGATTATTTGTGGATAGGCTAAGCGAAGCCCCAGAGTAAGCTAAAGATCTAAGCTCTCATGCCGATATCAACATCAGCGAAGTTAAATTTAGTGACACAAGGAATTTTGCGTGAACGAAGCGCCGGTAACAGCCGACAACGAGTTTACTCCCGTTAATAGTGTGGTAGAGCTCGCCACCTATTACGATGCTTTGAGCCAACCGGGGGTAGCAAACCTAACCCTACTGGGACCGGGTGAGAAAAGTCATCCGTTGGTGATAGTTGAGCAGCTAGAAGAAGATTATTTATTATTTGATCTTACCGCCATTCGTGATGTTGCACCTAGTTTACGTCGTGGGGGTAAGTTTATCCTTTCAGGCTATACACCAGGCGGCCTAGTTCGCTCAAACCCCTTGGCGGTTCGTGATTTTTCTTCAGTAGAAGGGCGCTTGTTAGCTTATGTAGATTGGCCCAAAGAAATTCATGTACAACAACGTCGTGCGAGCTTTCGCGCCAGTTTAAGGTTAGGGATGCACGTTGGGGTGCTGGTGCGCAGTGCCGATAACGACAAAGAAGAGTTAGTAGAGCTGCAAGGTGATTTACGTGATTTATCCGCGACAGGATGTTTGGCTGAATTTTTTATGCAAGATGGTGTATCGCGGGTATTGCCGGATATTGCTACGGAAATTGCACTGCATTTTCCTAACGGCACCTCGTTTGAGGTGACTGCTAGGGTTCGCCATATTAAGAACGACAACGACCGTCAGGTTATGGCGGTGGGTTTTGAGTTTGAAAACCCCAGTAAGGCGCAAGAGCGCGAGGTCTGGAACTATGTGCGGGAGATTGAACGCGAAGCTAGCCGTAGTGCCAGTAATGGGGATAGTCGCAACGAATCAGAGCTGTTTCGAATTCGCGATGAAGATGATGACCGCTTAGGGCGCCGGCATAAGCATCAATATGCGACTCCTATGGCGCGGCGCCTGGCTCGTATCGCTGGTTATTTAGATAGTCAGATGGTGGTGATGCGCCAAGGTGAAGCGGTGAGCTCACAACAATTGTCGCTGCATGCCGATCGATTACTGGATATGTTAGATGATGACCGCGAAGAAGCGCTATTTTCAGTGCACTGTATTCATCGCGAATCGCGGTGGGTGCGACACGGTTTAGCTGTGGCGTTGCGAATGGCTGATATGTTAGGCAGTCAGAAAGTACCGCGTGAATTGCGCAAAGCGGTGGCGGCTTCAGCCATGGTACATGATCTTGGGAAAGGCTTATTGCCACAAGATATTTGGCGAGCAACGACTTTAAGTACAGAAATGTACGAAGAAATGCACACCCACGTGGATGCGCTAATGGATAAAATGGGTGGCGTAAAGTGGTTAGCGCCGGTGGTTCGCGATAACGTGATTGCGCAAATCAATGAACGCCTTGATGGTTCGGGTTATCCGTTGGGGTTAAAGGCCGACCAGTTGGGACAATTAGCGCGTATGGCGGCGGTCGTAGACAGTATGGATGCATTACAGCGCTCGCGTCCAGACCGACCGGCCAAACCGGCAGCGGTTGCGGCTAAGCTTATGCAACCCTTGGTAGATCAGTTCGATGAAAGCTGGTTAAAAAAATATGTTACGCACTTTGGCGTGCTACCTATAGGTTCTTTATTACGTTTTGAGAAAGGCGTCTTTGCCTGGGTGGTTGGGCTAGATAGGCAAAAACGAGTAGCGAAAGTACGAGTGTCCCCGCATAAGTATGCTCCGGATGAAAAGCTGGGGCCTGTGATTGCTGGCGCTGCACTGGCCGAGCTCGGACGAATTAGAGATGTTTTAGTTCCAGAGACCTAAAGTTGTTTAAATAACAGCCGATAAACATGAAATACAGCGCGTAACAGCGGCTATTATCGGTTTTGAATTGATTCGCATCAGGCAAACTGATTAGCAGTTAAATAGGACGTATTGATATGGCATCTATTGCAGCACTCGGAATTGGTTCCGGGTTAGATCTAAATGGCTTACTGACGCAGCTAGAATCAGCTGAACGTCAGCGCTTAGAGCCGTTAGTGCAACAACGCGCTAGCTATCAGGCGCGCATTTCTGCTTATGGTCGTCTAGAAGGTTCGTTATCGGCGTTTCAAAATGCCTTAACCAACCTTGGTAAACCAGAGACCTTTCAAGCCGTTAGTAGCTCAGTAACTGGCGAAGGTTTGCAGGCAGCAGCTAGCGCAAGTGCGGTACCAGGTTCGTATAACGTTCAAGTGAATACCCTAGCGCGGGCGTACAGCAGTGCAACCCTTGGAGTAGACGATAAAAGTCGTGATTTAGGGGCTGGAACTTTTAGCTTTAATCTCGGTGATGGCACCAGTCATAGTATAGATATCGAAGCCGGTGCGAGTTCGTTAGAAGGTATTCGGGATGCTATTAATGCTCAGCAAGGTGATGTCACCGCCTCGATCATTAATGACGGCGACCCTAACGCACCCTTCCGTCTAGCTTTGACCTCGAGTAAAACCGGCGTAGATGCTGCCGTAAGTTCACTAACCTTTAATGGCTTTGGTGATGAGCTAGCAGTTGATGCTGGCTCGATTCAAGCCGGTACCAATGCCAGTTTAATCGTGAACGGGATTGGCATTAGTAGCCAATCAAACCAAGTGACCGATGCGTTGCAGGGCATAACCCTTACTCTTGAACAAGAAGGGCAGACTGCCACGGTTAATGTCACCCGAGATGAAGCGGCTATCACGGGTGCTGTTGAGAACTTTGTGAAAAGTTATAACAGCTTACAAAGCACCATCAAAGACTTAAGCAAATACAACGCTGAAACTCAGACCGCTGGCCGGTTGTTGGGTGATAGTGGTTTGCGCACCGTAGAAACGCGCTTGCGTAGCATTTTTTCTGAAGCTGTAGATGGCGAGGGGCTTAATACCTTAAGCGAGATCGGTATCAGCAGACAGCTCAATGGTTCGTTAGAACTAGACACAGATAAGCTGAAAGAGCTAACCAGTACACAACTAACGCAATTAAGTAACTTCTTCACGGGTACCGAAAACGTTGGTACTGACGAGGCGAATGGCTTCGTCGCTAAAGCTGGTAATACGGTCACTCAGTTATTGGACGAAAATGGTCCGATAGCGCTGGGTACCGAAGGTATGAAGAGTGCGATAGAACGTCTTGAAGAACGTTATGCACGAGAAGAAGTCAGCATCGCTCGAACAATAGAGCGGTATCGAGTGCAGTTTGGTCAGCTAGACAGCATGATCGCTAATATGAATTCTACTAGTTCGTATTTAATGCAGCAGTTTGATGCTTTAAATGCGCAGCTAGGCAATAAGAAGTAGCAGGAGTAACTACCTATGTACGGTATGCGTGGAGCGGCCGCTTACGGTCGAGTAGGAATTGAAAGCCATGTTCTTTCAGCGAGCCCGCACAAACTGATTAGTTTGTTATTTGATGGGGCTATTCAAGCCATTAAAGGCGCGAAAGCACACATTGCGCAAAAGAACATAGCTGCTAAAGCTCAGTCAATTAGCAAGGCGTTGGATATTGTGAACCAAGGTTTGTTGGCTGCCGTAGATAAAGAACAAGGTGGTGACTTAGCTGAACGCTTAGAGGCCCTTTATACCTACGTGGCTGAGTTGCTACTGAAAGCTAATTTGCACAATGATGTAGCGAAACTAGACGAAGCTGCAGCGTTGTTGGAGCAAATTGGTTCTGCTTGGAAAGAAATTCAGCCGCAGATTGAAGGAGCATGATCGCAGTGTCAGCATCTGAGCGAGTTGCCCGCACCTATGCTCTCTCTGCGACGGAGGTTATTATGTCGTATTACACTTTACTCGAGCACTCAAACCAGATGTTAGCTAGTGTGCGTAACGAAGACTGGGATAGCTTAATTAAAGCTGAGCTACAATACGTTGAAGAAGTGGAACGGTTGAGCGTAGCTGAAGCAGAAGTTGAGTTGAGTGACCAGCAAAAGCTTGATAAATTGCAGTTGTTAAGCACTATCATGGATCAAGACCGCGAGATTCGCGAACGCTTGGTTGCACGGCGAACCATGCTTGAGCAAACCTTGCGCAGTATGAATAAAAAACAAAAACTAGAGCATAGTTATCGCAATTGAGCAGCATCACACCTCTTCTCGATACGTTAGTCCACCAGGTTGCCAAGCAGCGCAGCCCGGTGGCAGCTCTGCCCAGACATCCTTTACCAGTTGCCCCCATTCAAGCCGCCGCAACCACCACTGAATTTAGCCAAGCGGGTCAGCAAGTAGCGCGCTTATTACAGCTAATAGACAGCTGGCAGCAGCAACTCCCACCACGTGGTTCGCAATCAGCCTTTATCCAAACTGCGGGGCAATTATTCCCAGCTCAAGCGACTAACTTGAATGTCGCTGCGTTAGTTAGCAAATTACAGACATTAGTGAAAGATTCCGGCGTATTCTACGAGACGTTATTAGCCCGCTGGGCTGCACAAAAGGCGCCGATAAATTTGCTGCAACAACAGCCGCAAAATCGCACTCCCAGTACTATTCAATCTATTTTAGGGCAGCAAATCGACCTACTTAATAGCGGCATGTTGCGTATTGAAACCGAGTTATGGCCTCAAGCCACGCTGCAATGGTTGGTGCAACCCGAGGTTAATCCTCTAGTGCAACGTTGGCGTGATGAGCAACGGCGACAACAGGGAGATGAGCCCGAAGCCGCAGCTTGGACTAGTGAGATAAAATTGAGTTTACCAGTGCTTGGAGTATTGCGAGCCAAACTTAGGCTAGGTGATCAACATCTCACGATGCAGGTACAATGCACAGATTCTCAAGTGCAGCTGGTACGGTCTCAGGTAGATATGTTAGCCCAACGCTTAAGGCAAATGACAGGATTGCAGGTCGATCCCATTGCTGTAGGGGTGCTAGCCAATGAATCATGATAAACCAAACAAGAAAGCAGTAGCGCTAAGATATCAAGAATTTGAACCTGCGCCCAAGGTGATTGCTAAGGGGCAGGGGCTAGTGGCGGAAGAGATGATCGCACTGGCAAATGAGCATGGGGTGTTTGTGCATGATTCGCCGGAGTTGGTGGATTTGTTGTCGCAACTGGAACTCGATACCTATGTACCCCAAACGATGTGGGTCATTGTTGCTGAGTTGTTAATATGGGCGAAAGGTTTAGAGATTGATGCTCAAAACAGCTCAAAAAACGAACCAAAATAACAACGTGGCAACATGTGGCTATGAGTGCTTAACCGTTTTAATTATGCCGAAATCTTGACTTGCACTGTTAATATTTGTTAAAGATCCCATTAATTGTATGGATTAATGGATCTGGGACTGTAGTACATGTCTGAAAATAGAATTATCGCTGAGCTACAAGAACTTAATTTAAGTTACTTGATGCTGGTGCAAAAGTTAATTGCAGAAGATCGCGATACTGCTATGTTTCGTCTTAAAATTGACGAGGATCTTGCTGATCTTATTGAAGGCTTGTCGGCCAAAGAACTCACCTTGCTTGCACGCCAGCCACACAGTCTACTTAAACCAAGTTTGGGTCCAGTAGAACAGTTACAAGCGGTGCTTGGTAATAAACGCGACACCGGCATGCAACAAACTCATTTAGCGATGTTGATGGCATCGGTATAAGGATAGCTTGTGAGCTCTACCAAGTTACTTGATGAACTGAACCAAGTGCAACTCGCCATCGAGTTGATAGAGCTGGGTGCCAGATTGCAAGTGCTTGAATCAGAAGTTAGTCTTAACCGTGGTCGCTTGGTTCGCTTGTATAAAGAAGTCGCAGGTAAATCACCAGCAAAAGGTATGTTGCCCTTTTCTACGGACTGGTTTATGACGTGGCAACCGAACGTACATGCATCTTTTTTCTACAACATTTACCTGCGTTTGCGCGAGCAACAAAAATTAGAGCGGATGCAAGCTTTTATCAAGGCCTACAAGCTCTATCAAGAACATATTCGGTTATGCAATGAAGAAGATGTGTTGGCGCTCACCCGCGCTTGGACACTCATTCGGTTTTTTGAAAGCGACATGTTTCAGTTGTCTAGCTGCAACTGTTGTGGGCTAAAATTCGTTAATCATGCTCATACCCCAGATAAAGACTACGTATGTGGTGTTTGCGCACCCCCCTCCCGAGCCGGTAAACCGTTGAAAAATAAATCTCCAAAAGCAACAAAACCTGCTTAAGTTTCGCCTGTTGTGGCCGATAAAATTCTTATAGTAAAAAAGAGAAGGATTAGGCCGTGCTCGTTCCTCTAGGGTTTATCATTGTTATTGCTTCGGTATTTGGTGGTTATGCCTTGGCTGGTGGTTCGTTAGGGCCTTTGTTCCAGCCGTTGGAGTTTGTCATCATTGGTGGTGCTGGGCTTGGAGCCTTTATTGCGGCAAATAATGGCAAGGCTATAAAAGCTACCTTAAAGATGGCTAAGCGAGTTAAGCCCTCGACCAAATACACCAACGAAACCTACCTTGAATTACTGGCAGTGATTTATAAATTACTCAATAAAATGCGCCGAGACGGGATGTTGGCGGTAGAGCGCGATATTGAAAATCCTACCGAAAGTGCCATTTTCAGCGAACATCCTGATGTGCTAGAAGATGAGATGATGCTGAACTTCATCTCAGATTATCTACGCCTCATGATTAGTGGCAACATGAACCCACAAGAACTAGATGAGTTGATGCTGCACGAAATAGAAACCTTTGAAGCCGAAGGAGAAATCCCAGCGGATGCCTTGAGCAAAGTAGGTGACGCCATGCCGGCTTTTGGTATCGTTGCAGCTGTGCTCGGGGTAGTGCGGGCATTAAGTACTGCCGATGTACCGCCGGATGTTATGGGTAACATGATTGCTCATGCATTGGTCGGAACTTTCCTCGGTATTTTATTGGGTTACGGCTTTATCAATCCGCTTGCCAGTCGCGTTGAACGGCAAGTGCAAGAAATGTCGAAAACCCTCCAGGTGATTCGAGTGACTCTCCTTGCCAGTATGCATGGCTATGCACCGCAATTGGCGGTTGAATTTGGCCGTAAGGCGTTGTTCTCGGAAGAGCGTCCTAGCTTCAACGAGCTTGAAGACTATGTACGTGGAGCAAAATCGGACGCTTCGTGATGAATGACCAGCAACAACGACCGATTATTATTCGGCGCAAGAAAATCATAAAGAAACACCACGGCGGCAGTTGGAAGATTGCGCTGGCGGACTTTATGACGGCGTTGATGGCGTTGTTTTTGGTGATGTGGATTTTGTCGATGTCGTCGGAAAAGCAGAAGCAAAGTATTTCTGAGTATTTTCGCACACCCTTGTTAGTAGCTATGGCTGGTGGCGACCGAGCGTCGGCCAGTACCAGTGCTATCAAAGGAGGTGGTGATGACCCCTCTCATAGCGCTGGCGAGCAGGCTCGTATCGATCTGCGTCGTGAGACGCGGCCAGCCGATACGCGCCGACAATTCAATAACTTACGGCAACGGGTAGAGGCTGAGATAGATCGCGACCCCGTTCTGCGTGCACTCAAAGCACAGTTACGTTTTGACGTGACTCGCGAAGGCTTACGCATCATGATGTTAGACACCGAGACCAAACCCATGTTTGAGATCGGTAGTGACACGATAGCACCCTACATGCAGCGCCTATTAGAGACGTTAGCCCCCTTATTAAATGAGTTACCCAATGAAATAACCATTGCTGGCCATACCGATAGCTTACCTTATGCCGGTGGTGAGCGAGGTTACAGTAATTGGGAATTGTCAGCCGATCGCGCCAACGAGTCGCGCAAAGCTTTGCTGCAAGGCGGGTTTAACTCGGACCAGTTGTTACTGGTGATGGGAGCGGCGGACCGGATTCCCTTAGACGGTACCGACCCGGCTGATCCGCGTAATAGACGCATTACTATAGTGGTGCATACGCCAGAATCGGCAGCTTTTATTAAGCGCCAAGGATTTTTCCCTCAAGATCAGCAAGCTGAACCAGCTCCCATTGCTGACCCTGAAGCTATAGACCCGTCAGTGGTCGACCCTCGTGTTAGCGATCCACCAAGCACCAAACAGTCCTCGAAATAAAGGGTTCTAACCCCGTTATTCAGTCCTTCAAACCGCCTCAACTGCGGCATACTAGAGCGCAATATCCCTAACTCTAAGTTTTTATTGCGTAGCAGCAGCGATGGCAGAAGAACAAACCAGCGATCAGGAAAAAACAGAAGACCCCACGGCCAGGCGAATTGAGAAATCGCGGGAAGAAGGTCAGGTTGCACGATCGCGTGAGTTAACTACATTTGTCATACTGTTTGGCGGCGTTGGCGTACTTTGGGCCGTAAGCGAAACCCTTTATCAAAACTTGGGTAGGGTGATGGAGCAAGCTTTTCTGTTTGAACGCCTACAAGTGTCTGAAGCCGGGCCTATGCTGCAAAATGTTCTAGAGTTGGGCCAATCAGCACTGCTGGCGCTGTTGCCTTTGTTTGCCGTGATGCTGCTGTTGGCCTTGATTGCTCCGGCGCTATTAGGTGGTTGGGTGGTGTCGGCTAAATCTTTGCAGCCGAAATTTGAAAAGCTTAACCCACTAAAAGGACTTAAGCGCACGTTCTCGAGCCAGGCGTTGGCAGAATTAGGTAAAGCTTTGGCGAAGTCGATCTTGGTCGGCGGCGTATTGATGCTGTTTTTATGGCAACACCGGGATACTTTTTTGGCGCTGATGTCACTAAACGTTAAGAGTGCTTTGTTTGAGGCCATGAAACTTGCTGCACTCGCCTGCCTGCTGATGATTCTAACATTAATAGTGGTGGTACTGTTTGACGTGCCCTATCAATTATTCACCCATACAAAAAAATTGCGGATGAGCAAAGAAGAAGTAAAACGAGAAAACAAGGAAACAGAGGGTGACCCGCACGTTAAAGGTAAGATTAGACAGCAGCAACAAGCTATGGCCCGGCGCCGAATGATGAGTGAGGTGCCAAAAGCCGACGTGATTATTACTAACCCAACTCACTATGCCGTGGCTTTGTCGTATCAAGATGGTGCCATGGGTGCCCCCAGAGTGATTGCGAAAGGGACAGATTTGGTGGCTCAGCGTATTCGAGAGTTAGGTGATGAACACCAGATCCCCCGCTTAGAGGCTGCACCCTTGGCGCGAGCATTGTATACTCACGTTGATTTAGGGCATGAGATCCCTGCCGCTCTCTATACCGCTGTGGCCGAGGTTTTAGCTTGGGCGTTCCAGTTAAAACGCGCAGAGCAAGGCACCGTCGCTGTGCCGCCAACGCCTGAAAACATTGTTGTTCCTGCAGATTATGAGGTACCCGCATCATGAAATTAAGCTATCAAGCCCTCGCGGGTAGCTTGACCACTGCACGGCTGCAAGTGTTGGTAGGCCCGGTTCTAATTTTGATGATTTTGGCGATGATGGTATTGCCATTGCCGCCCTTTGCCTTGGACTTTTTGTTTACCTTTAACATTGCGCTCAGCTTGATGGTGTTATTGGTGAGTATGTTCACCGAAAAGCCTCTTGAATTTGCTGCATTTCCTGCTGTATTGCTGTTTACCACGCTATTGCGTCTGAGCTTGAACGTGGCCTCAACCCGAGTGGTGTTGATGGAGGGGCATAACGGAGGTGACGCGGCAGGCAAGGTGATTGAAGCCTTTGGTGAATTCTTGGTAGGCGGTAATTTTGCGGTTGGCCTAGTGGTCTTTGCCATTTTGGTCATTATTAACTTTATGGTGATTACCAAGGGTGCCGGACGTATTGCTGAAGTTGGAGCTAGGTTCACGTTAGACGCTATGCCCGGCAAGCAAATGGCGATTGACGCCGATCTTAACGCCGGCCTGATTGGTGAAGAAGAAGCTCGTCGACGCCGCCAAGAAGTTGCTCAAGAGGCCGAGTTTTACGGGTCGATGGACGGTGCCAGTAAGTTTGTTCGTGGTGATGCGGTAGCCGGTATTGTGATCATGGTAGTGAACATTATTGGCGGCTTATTAATTGGGGTTATGCAGCACAATATGAGTGCCGGTGACGCAGCCCATACTTATGTGTTGCTGACCATCGGAGACGGCTTGGTGGCACAGATTCCTGCGCTGATTATCTCAACCGCAGCCGGGGTAACTGTATCTAGGGTCAACACCGAGCAAGATGTTGGCCAGCAGCTTATAAAGCAACTCTTTGTCAGCCCTAAGGTGTTGTATTTGGCGGCGGGGGTGATTGGTTTGCTTGGTTTAGTGCCAGGCATGCCAAACTTTATCTTCTTGTTGTTCACCGCCATGTTGGGCGGATTTGCTTGGTATTTACAGCAAAAGCAGCAGCAACAGCAAGCCGCAGCCAGCGCCACCGAAGCAGCTCCTGCACCCACCTTCAGTAGCCCTGAAGCTAGTTGGCAAGATGTGCAGTTAGTAGATACTTTGGGCATGGAAGTTGGTCATCGATTAATTGCACTGGTGGATGATAATCAGCAAGGTGAGCTGCTAGGACGAATAAAAAGTGTGCGTAAGAAGTTTGCCCAAGAAGTGGGCTTTCTACCACCTGTGGTTCATATTCGCGATAATTTAGAGCTCAAACCAAACACCTATACCATCACTCTCAAAGGTGGTGAGATTGGTCGTGCGGAGATTTACCCGGATCGTTGGCTCGCGATTAATCCGGGCCAAGTAACTGGCGCGATAGAAGGGATAGAAACCACTGACCCGGCGTTTGGTTTGCCGGCCCATTGGATTCAAGCGGATCAACGTGAGCATGCACAAATCTTTGGCTACACGGTGGTTGATGCAAGTACCGTAGTGGCGACTCATTTAAACCATCTGTTACAGCGCTATTCGGCAGATTTACTCGGTCGCCAAGAGGTGCAGCAGTTGGTAGATAAACTGGGCGAAGAGAATAAGGCGTTAGTTGACGACGTTATTCCTAAGTGCGTGACCGTAACGACCCTACAGCGGGTGCTGCAATACTTGCTAGAAGAAGACGTATCTATCCGCGATCTACGCTCGATTTTTGATACACTGGCAGAGTTTGAAGGACAACAGTCTGATGTGCATGAATTAACGGCCCGAGTGCGTATAGCTTTGGGGCGAAATATCACGCAAAAATGGTTTGGCGGTGAGCGTAATCTGCAAGTAATGGGCTTAGACATGCAGCTAGAAACCATGTTAAGCCAAGCTTTGCAGCAAAATAGCTCAATTGAACCTAGCTTAGCGATGACGTTACAACAACAAACCGAGCAGGCCATGCACAAAGCTGAGGCTATGGGTCTACCACCGGTATTAGTGGTAGCACCTAATTTACGGCCACTGTTGTCTCACTTTTTGCGCCGTCAGCTACGTGATTTGGTAGTATTATCGCAGGCTGAAATTCCAGACGATCGTAGTATACAAGTAGTGACCGTAATCGGAGAAAGGGCATGAGTATTCGGCGCTTTTTAGCGGCCAGCCATAAAGATGCAATGCGCCAAGTACGTGATGCGTTGGGCGATGATGCGGTGATTGTGTTATCCCGCAAAACGGCACAAGGGGCAGAGATTTTTGCCATTGCTGAAGCAGAACTGTTGCAGTTAAGTGACACTACAGCTCCGTCAACGAACGGGCATCAGGCCAGTTCGGCCAACGCCAGCGCTATTGCCGGTAGCGACTTTTCACAAGTGGCACAGCAGCTGTTAAGCGACGTGCAGGACATGCGGGCGATGTTGCACCAACAGCAAGGGCTAAAAGTACCCGACGACAATAAACGTAAGCTGTATCGCAAGATGCGAGCGGGCGGCTATAGCGATGAGCTAGCCCGCCAATTAGTAGCATTGCTACCGGTGCATTTAAATCATTCCGCCAAGCAGTTAACCGCAGCACAAGAATGGCTTGAGCAGCAATTAGGTGCACGCATAAGCCATCATGCTGGAACTTGGGACTTACTTGAGCACCAAGGGGTGCTTGCGTTAGTAGGCCCGACCGGGGTGGGAAAAACCACCACCACAGCTAAGTTGGCAGCTCACTACGTGATGCGCCATGGCCACGATAGCCTGTTGTTAGTAACAACGGATAGTTATCGGATTGGGGCTCAACAACAACTGGCTATTTATGCTGAGCTCCTTAATGTAGAGATGCATGCCTTGGCCGAAGGCGACACCATGAACAGCTTGCAGGAAAAAATGCAGGGCAAGCGTTTGGTGTTAGTGGATACGGTCGGCATGAGTCAAAGAGACCAGCGTTTAGCCCAGAAAATCGCGGCGCTAGGTGCTGATGATTACAAAGATTCTACGCGCGTGGTATTGCTGTTAAATGCCGCGTCGCAACCTGAAACCCTAGCCGAAGTAGCTTCTATTTATCAGCGTTTAGGTACCGAAAGTGGATTACCAGTAAGAGACTGTGTGCTTACCAAACTAGACGAGTCAGCGCTACTTGGGGGCGTGTTAGATACGGTTATTCGGCATAAGCTGACCATTCAATCGTGTTCGGTCGGGCAACGCGTGCCAGAAGATATTCAGGCACCAGATATTGCCGCGCTGATCAGTCAGAGTTTAGCGAACGAGGTGAATGAATCAGTGCTGGCCCAAGCCGAGTGGGAGCAACCTTTGGCTACCGGCTTGGCGGCTAACCAAGTGATCAGTCAAGGCTCGGTGATTCAGTCGAGTATCCAAGCGTTACGAGCGCAACTGGCAGGATTTACTGAATTTGAGCAAGCTTGGCGCACCCAGCAATGGCCCAGTCCTCTGCAGGCTATGGCCTTTACGGAAAATGCTAGCACTGCTGCAGCGGCTCCTCCGCTGTTGCGTTGGGCGGCACCACAACCATTGCAAGGTTGGCAGCATCGCACGCCCCATTTGGCCCTAAACGCCGACGGTTCGCCACAGTTGCCCGCAGTATTACAGCAAGCTGATGAGTTGCAACCGGACTATCAGTTGGCACCGGTGCAGTTATTTGATTATTTACCTGCGACCACCCTGTTAGAGATATTTATCGAACATGGAACCGGTTGGTTGGTGAGTTTAAATCTAAACCACAAATTAAGCTTTCAAGGGACTGAACTTGCAGCCGTTGATTTAGTTAAGAAGCATGCTATTCCACTAACCAAACAGAACCTCCTGTATCGTGGCGAAATGCGCCGGTTAGAGTTGCGCATTGCTGCCGCAGACAGTCATCAAGCAGACGCACCTTATCAGGTAGTCTATGGTGAATTACATGGCGGCAGTGGTAAAAACCCCGTGCAGCGCCGTTATTGGATGCTTGATAGCAGATGTAGTGCGGAGCAACTCGTAGTTCGGGTTAAAGCAATGCTGCAAAGCGAAGAGTACAGTCGTTTGACCAGGCTGGCATGGCAAGAATTGAAAGCTACTATGCGTGAGGCCGGACAGCCATTACAGTTACTGTTGGCTGGAACTCTGGCCGCCGCCGCCTTGCAGTTAGAGTACAGTCAGCACCCTGAAGCGGCCCATTTACGGGGTGAGTTACTTAGCTTAACCGGTAAACGTGGACGCGTGCAGGGGGATAAATTAGTGCCTGGTATGTTGCGAGTTTTACAGGCTCACCAAGCGTTGGTGGCAGCAGGGCGACAAGCAGGAGCATAACGCAGTAGTATGAGTGATCAAGCAGCAAGTTTGCGCCAATGGGCTGCGCAGCGACAAGACCAACCGCAAGACCAGCAGCAAGCGGTGAGTGAACAGGTGAGTCCATCGAATGAGTCACAATTCAGCGGGCAGCAAGTGGTCGTGCTCGGCTTGCCTAGTTTGCAAGAGCAACATGCCTTAGCGGCATTAGAGGTATTTCAACGCTGGGCTGAGGCGGGTAAGAAATGGGTGGGTGATGCAAGCCAATGGCGGGTGATACCCGTTGCATCAGATTATCCTGAGATGACTAGGTTAGTGGGTACTTACCAACGCTGGGCGCTGTGGATAAATGATGATTTAGATAGTTTCGCACGGGCCTATCGAGCCTTGAAAGCCATGCACCAGGCGGGTGCACCGAAGCAGATCCTTGCGTTACACCAAGCAAGCTTGGCGCGGCGAGGTTTATTGGCTAATTTACAAGATGTCGCCAAACGCTACTTTAATATTGAATTATTAGTCTTGTCGTCTTAATTTGGTGCAACAAAACAGGACCCTAACGCATGTATACGGCCGCAGGAAAAATCAACAAACAGAGCTTGATAGAGCAATACTATCCGCTGGTGCGCAAACAAGCCTTTAGCTTGAAAGTGCGGTTGCCGGCGGGTATCGATGTGGACGATCTTATCCAAGCTGGCGTTGAAGGCCTGTTAAGTTGTGTCGAGCGTTTTGATGCTGAGGCAGGTGTGGCGTTTTCAACCTATGCCCATCAACGTATTCGTGGCGCCATGATTGATGAGCTGCGGAGTCGCGATTGGTTGCCGCGCAGTGTGCGCCGCAGCGGCCGCGAACTTGAACAGACGATACGCAAGCTAGAACAGCAGTTGGGTCGCAGCCCCGAAGAGCGCGAAATTGCAGCAGCCTTAGATATGTCTTTGAGCGATTATCAACAGCTGTTATTGGATACCAATAACGGGCTTATCATGTCTTACGACGATATGTTGGAGGATAGCCCTCACACCGAGTCTGCGGAAAATCCAGCCAGCCAGCCCGAGAATCTCTTTGGTGATGCCGAACTCAAAGGACTCTTGCTGCAGGCTATTGAAGCCTTACCCGAGCGTGAACAGTTGGTGATGACGCTTTACTACCAAGAAGAACTAAATCTTAAAGAAATTGGCGCGGTGCTTGATGTCACCGAATCTCGAGTGAGTCAATTGCATAGCCAAGCGATTAAACGTATTCGCGCGCGAATTGGGCAATATAGCTAGTTTCTGCTATACCTCTTGAAGTTGTTATCGCAATAAGAACTATAATAAAACAAGGACAACCCTATGAATGCTATCAAACTAGAATTGCGCTGGGCCGTTATCTTTACTCTAGCGATGTGGGTGTGGATGCTGATCGAGCGATTGTTCGGATTGCATAGCACACGTATAGAAGAACATGCGATTTATACTAATGTGTTCGCGATTGTAGCAATAACCATCTATGTGTTGGCGCTACGGGATAAGCGAGATCGTGTTTATGGAGGCTTGATTAGTTGGGGGCAAGCATTTAAATGCGGCCTATTAATCAGTGTTTTTGTAGCCTTATTAACGCCACTATCGCAATGGGTTATCCATACCCTGATTAGTCCGCATTTCTTCACTAATATGGCAGACTATGCGGTGCAGAACGGACTCATGGAGGCCACGGCTGCGGCCCAATATTTCTCATTGCAAAGCTATATGTTGCAAGCCGTGCTTGGGGCCTTTGTGATGGGGGTTCTCACCTCGTTGGTGGTGGCATTTTTTGTTCGTAGAACGCCGCAATCCCCAGCTACTAAGTAAGCTTGGTTGAGAGTAAAGAACACGCAAAGAAAGCTTTATTGTCAGGATGCTTGTGCTACTTTCATTGTAAAGAAAGCTAGTAAGCTATGTTTGGTCTTGAATCAGCATTAAAAGGAACCTTGTATGAAAAAGCTTATGTTAGTGGTAGCCATGTCGTCCCTAGTGGCAACCGGTTGTGCCAATATGACCAATGCTCAAAAAGGCGCAGCAATCGGCGCTGTAGCAGGTGCCGTATTAGGTAAAGGCACGGGCGACCATGATAAAAGTCGGTATGCATGGGGTGCTGTTGTCGGTGCTATCGCCGGTGGCGCGATAGGTAACTATATGGACCAGCAAGAAGAGGAGTTTCGCCAAGAGCTAGCCGGTAGCGGTGTTGAAGTTATCCGTGATGGTGACAATATTCGCCTACAATTGCCTAGCGCCATAACCTTTGCTACCGATAGCACGGTGGTCAGCGAAGGTTTTTATCCGGTTCTTAATGATGTTGCTAAGGTGTTGAATAAATACAACAAAACCACCATGATTGTGGAAGGTCACACGGATAGCACCGGGGCTGCCGAATATAATCAAACCCTTAGTGTGAACCGTGCAAATGCTGTACGTAATCATTTAGTAGGTCAAGCAGTAGATAGTCGCCGAGTTACGACAGTTGGATATGGTGAAACCATGCCAGTTGCAGATAACAATACTCAGTCTGGGCGGCAGTTAAACCGTCGCGTCGAGTTACGAATAGTGCCAAATCAAGCTTAGCGCTTAAGCGCATTGGCAACGTTAGTTATAAACCATAAAAAAACCCGCCTAAGAGAAGCGGGTTTTTATTTATAAAACCAATCAATTATGCTTTTTGCCGTGACGAATCGACTAGGAGCGCAATCGCACCATCGCCAGTAACATTACAGGCAGTGCCGAAGCTATCTTGGGCCATATAGAGAGCAATCATAAGAGCAATGGCGGTCTCGCCAAAACCTAGCATAGATCCCAACAAACCAACCGCCGACATCACGGCACCTCCTGGTACTCCTGGCGCAGCCAACATCACCACGCCTAGCATTAAAATGAATGGTAGTATGGTAAGAAATGACGGAATAGCGAGTGCGCTATGTAAATACATTACCGCAAGAGTACAGCTAACAATGGTGATTGTTGAACCTGCCAAATGCACCGTCGCGCACAAAGGCACGGCGAAGTTGGCCACGTCATCATTAACCTTATTGTTTTTCACGCTCTGCAAGGTGACCGGAATAGTCGCAGCGCTAGACATGGTACCAAGCGCAGTAAAGTAGGCTGGCAACATGTTTTTGATAAGCGCAAAAGGATTACGCCCTGATTTCACGGCGGCAAGGGTATAAATCGCGGTGATATAAACCCAGTGCAGTGCAACTGCTAGCAGTAAGATGATACCAAAGGTTTTGAGGGTAGCGAAAACAGTGCCGGCAGCGGCCATTTCTGCAAATACGCCCGCAATATAGATCGGCAATAAAGGAATGATCACCTTGCCTAACAGTAACTCGATGATGTCACGGCCCTGGTCACTTAGTTGCTTTAAGTTTTCAGCCTTGGTGCTTGCAATCCCTAACCCAAAAATAAAAGCCAGGACCAATGCTGTCATAACCCCAAATACGGGTGGCATATCTAAGGTAAGAAAAGGTTCCAGTGCGTTAACGTCTGTTTGGTTAGCACTCTTAGCGGCAGTAGTTAAGAAAGGCACCACAATGCTGGCCACAAAATAGGCGACAATACCGGCGATGATTGTGGATAAATAGGCGATACCAAGGGTGCGGCCGAGTAGTTTTCCAGAATTTTGTGGTAATCCAGCGATACCGCTTGTGATAAAAAACAGGATGAGCAGCGGAATGGTAAAAAATAGTAGCTGACCAAAAATTGCTTTGAAGGTTAGTAGCAGCTGTGTCATCCAATCGGGGGTGTAGAGGCCAATAAGTGTACCTGCAACAATCCCTAGAATGAGTTTGATTATAAGACCCATGATGTTCTCTCGTTATTATAAAAATGTGTCGTGATGACTTATTTATGCCGTTGCATTATCGCAAATAAAGTCACTAAGGGGGAAAAGTTTTAGTTCAGCAGCTAGGGCCTTGCGATTGATGTCGCGTCATGAACTGGCGCATAGAGATTAAAGAATGTCGCCGGCTATCCGATAACTTCTGTATAGCATCATTGAGTTCCTACTTTTACCTATGGAATATGGCAAGGACAGGTATGTCGATAATTAATACCAATATTCTTTCGCAGAAAGGTCAAGCCCATTTATGGCAAGCGAAATCAACGGTGGCAGTCGCTCTTGAACGACTGTCGTCGGGGCTAAGAATTAACCATACCAAAGATGATGCTGCCGGTGCTGCGATAGCTAATCGCTTTAGTAGTCAAACGCGCGGTTTACAGCAAGCGTCTCGTAATGCTCAAGATGCCATTTCGTTGAGTCAAACAGCCCATGGTGTGCTTGATAGTATCAATGAGCGCCTGCAACGAGTTCGTGAGCTCAGTGTGCAAGGTTTAAGTGATAACTTAAATAAACAAGACAAAGATACGGTTCAGGCAGAAATTAATCAGCATTTAAAAGAAATCGACCGCCTCGCCGAAAAGACCAACTTCAACGGATTAAAGCTCCTTAACGGCGGTGCAAACAGAATCAGCATGCAAGTGGGGGCTAACGACCAACAAACGCTGCAGCTTGATCTGACCGGCCCAGGGTTCTCTACTGATGCGCTAGGCTTGGCCGGATTTAACATCGCTGGTCCACCAACAACCATTACTGAGCGCAATCAGTTAACCGGTGTAGCTCAGCACATTGGCTTGTATGATGCAGCTACAACGCTGAGCGCAGATGGGGTGAATCTGCCGCTGTTCTACAATCCAAGTGTGGGCTATTACGCTAGTGACGGTGCTGAGGGGTTTGTCCGGTTAAATGTTGCGGCGACCCATACTACCGCCACGGATACTAGCTCGGTGACCATCACGCCAGCTTATGACTTATTTAACCCTTCGCTGAATGCAGGAAGTAACGATTTGCCAGCGCTTAACCCTAATGAGCGTCTGCTAGAAGCGGATGGCACCTTTTACATTGAGTCTCGCAACGCCGATGATAGTTTGAGTTACCGTGAGGCCAATACCTTGCTGCAATACGAAGAAGACTGGGCGACGGGGTATGACATCGATGGTAATCCCTACACCTATAAAGTGTATCCGGCACAAAGCAGTTATGCTCCATCGAATCCGGAAATGGGGAGCTACACGGCGGTTGAAAATGACTTTACTATTGCTGGTATCGATTACAACCTAGCTGCAGCCGCAAACGTTAGTTTTGTGAGCGATAGTGGTAACTCGTTACCCTCTGCGGCATTAGTGCAAGCAGATAGCACCAGCGAGTTCTATATTCAAAGTGGTAGCGGGAGTGACATGCGTTATCAACGCGTAGCCGCTATTGAACAAACCGATCGTTTACGCCTGGATGCAGTAGCAAGCGCCACCACCCTGACTGGGTCGGAGACCTTTGTTGCAGTGAGTGATAGCTTTAATTTTGCTGGTAATGACTACGCCTTAACCGCGGTTGATGAAGTGATCCTCAATTATCCTGGGGCTGTTCTTGTAGAAGACACAGCTAGCGGCGATTTGTATCTGCAAGCAGCAGATAATAGCTATTACGCGTTGAGTAATGTAAGTGAAGAGTACGACTTAGCGTTGACAGCGGCTAGCCAAAGCTTTACTGGTGTTGATTTGGCCAGCGCAGCGAGCGTTTCAAGCTGGGCGACACCCGCTAAGGATTTTACTGCATTTGCGAACGTAGAATTTAGTGGTGCAGACTTTTCCGGATTATCAAACCTCACTCTCGTGCAACGAAATGATGGGTTGGGGCAATGGGTGATTCGTGGCGAGCAAGCCGATGGTAGCAGCGCCTACTTTAACGCGAATGTTGACCTCGAGTTTGATGGGCAACAGCAACTGAGCGCAGTGCGAGCGGATGCAACCCAAACTACTCCTCTGGTTTTAGGTGCAACAGCTCAGCAGCAGGACCGTGTATCTGGTTATTCTGAAATCCTTATCGATACCCGCAATGTAAGCGTGAATTATACCGATCTTGAAGGACAAACCTATACGGATGTGTTGCGGCAAAGTGACGATGGTAATTACTTTTTTCAACTACCGAGTTCAAGTACTGACTTTAGCGGCTATAAAACAGCGACTTTGGTCGACTTAGATAGTACCGGAGAGGTTGTAATACGGACTAAAAATGGTGGCAGTGAGGTGGTTTTTTACTATCCAAGTAATGTCTCAGCGGGTGTTAATTATAGTGTTACAGCCATCACCGATGCCGATGGCTTTGTCGATGATGGGGTGGCGCATACTCAATTGAATATTCGCGAAATGGGTGAAGACTTCCGTTTGCGTCAGCCACCCAACCCATTAGCAGCTTTGGATAGAGCTATTGGTATGGTTGATGCCAAGCGCAGTTACTTGGGGGCGATGGAAAACCGGTTGAGTGCAGCTATTGATCATAATGCAGGGATGGTAACCAATCTAAGTGCTGCCAAAAGTAGGATTATGGATGCAAATTATGCGGTGGAAACTTCTCGATTAGCCAAAGCACAGATAATCAACCAAGCCGCACAAAGTGTATTAGCCCAAGCCAACGCTGTTCCTGAAACGGTTTTGGCCTTGTTGAATAGCTAAGTACTGGCGGTAGATGGCGGTTTTACTTCCCGATACAGAAGCTACTAAAAATCTTGCCTAGTAGGTCATCAGAGGTGAATTCGCCAGTGATTTCATTCAGATGCTGCTGGGTTAGACGTAACTCTTCAGCGAGCAACTCGCCCGCTAAATTTAGTTCTAACTGTTCTTGCCCTATCAGCAGGTGGTCACGGGCGCGTTCTAAGGCGTCTAAATGGCGTCTACGAGCCATAAAACTACCTTCACTGGTAGCTTGATAGCCCACACAGTGTTTAAGGTGCTCACGCAGCAATTCAACGCCATGCCCAGTTTTAGCCGAAAGATGGAGCACTGGAATACCACCAATATCCTCTAAAGCTACCGGTTCTTGGTTGAGGTCTACTTTGTTGCGAATTACTGTGTAAGGTAAGTCGTCAGGTAATTGAGCGAAAAACTCCGGCCAAATGTCAGCAGGATGTACAGCGTTTGTTTCGGTAGCATCAACCATAAACAGGACGCGGTCAGCGCCGCGTATTTCGTCCCAGGCTCGGGCAATGCCAATTTGCTCAACTTCATCAGGGCTTTCGCGTAAGCCTGCGGTGTCGATGATATGAAGTGGCATGCCGTCAATTTGAATATGTTCGCGTAAGACGTCTCGGGTGGTGCCAGCGATGGCTGTCACTATGGCAGATTCACGCCCCGCCAAAGCATTCAAGAGCGACGATTTACCGGCGTTGGGGCGACCTGCAATCACCACCTTCATGCCTTCGCGTAACAAAGAGCCTTGCTTGGCTTGCACCATCACTTGTTGGAGCCGGTCAATGATGGCTTCTAAATCGCCAGAAA
This sequence comes from Pseudidiomarina fusca, assembly GCF_032227045.1. Lineage (NCBI taxonomy): Bacteria > Pseudomonadati > Pseudomonadota > Gammaproteobacteria > Alteromonadales > Idiomarinaceae > Pseudidiomarina > Pseudidiomarina fusca. Next base: position 134,338 of record NZ_JANFPJ010000010.1, on the reverse strand, counting down.
CTTTGCCGTCGCTTAGAAAATCAATTTCTTCTTCAGGAAAATCAATGGCAGCTTCGACGTACATACGCAAGTGAATAACTTGGTCAACGAGCTGATCAATTTCATGCGAGAAACCGCCCTGTAAGCTCTGTAAAGCCGCTTTGGCAGCTTGTTCTGAGGTGGTATCAATCAAATCAGCAATAGCTTCGGCTTGAGTTAAATCTAACTTATCGTTTAGGAACGCGCGCTCGCTGAATTCGCCGGGGCGAGCGGGGCGAACATCCGGAAAGTCTAGAATGGCCTTAATAATCATGTCGATCAGGATCGGACCGCCATGGCCTTGCAACTCCAGCACATCTTCGCCGGTAAAAGAATGAGGACCTTGAAAGAATAGGGCAATCCCCTCATCAAGGAGATTGCCGGATAAATCTTTAAATGGCAGGTATTCAGCTTTACGCGCTACCGGGCAGTGACCCAGGATACGTTCAGCCACCACACGTGCAGCGGGTCCGCTCACGCGAACGATACCAACACCGCCACGCCCTGGGGGCGTGGCCTGAGCAACAATGGTGTCGTTAGCCAAATGAAAGCTCATGAATTATTTCTTCTTCTTACGTTCCATCATGCCTTTCTTCTCAAGGCCGCGGTAAATCCACTGCATCTGACCAATAGTGATCAAGTTGCTGCTTAGCCAGTACAGAACTAAGCCTGATGGGAACCACAGGAAGAAGACAGTGAAAATCAATGGCATAAACTGCAGTAGTTTTTGCTGCATCGGATCGGTAGCAGGGGTCGGTTGTAACCGCTGCATGAAGAACATAGATGCACCCATCAAAATCGGTAGAATAAAGAACGGGTCTTTTGCAGAAAGATCTGAAATCCACAGGAACAACGGTGCATGGCGTAATTCAACGCTTTCCAACAGAACCCAATACAAGGCTAAGAAGATTGGGAGTTGCAGTAACATCGGCAAACAACCACCGAGAGGATTTACTTTCTCTTCTTTGTACATCTTCATCATGGCTTGCGACATTTTTTGACGGTCGTCGCCGTAGCGCTCACGTAATGCCTGCATTTTGGGCTGAATCATGCGCATTTTAGCCATAGACACGTATTGTGCTTTGGTTAGCGGATAGAGCACCAGCTTAATCACCACGGTGACGGCGATGATAGACAAGCCCCAGTTAATCAAGAAGCTTTGCAAGAACTGCAGTAACTTAAAGATGGGCTGAGCTAGCCACCATAAGAAGCCATAATCTACGGTGAGGTTAAGGTCTTCTGCAACCAACTCCATAGCGTCTTGGTCTTTAGGACCCATAAACAAAGTTGATTTGATTTCGGCAGTGGCACCTGGAGCAACCACCGTGGTTGGGTACATCATGCCCATGATGGCCTGGTCACCACCAATAACTCGAGAAAACAATGTTTTGGTGCCTTCAGCACGAGGAATCCAAGCAGACACGAAATAATGCTCTAACATCGCAATCCAACCTTTTTCGGTTGAGCGATTCAAGCGTTGGTCACGCATATCATCAAAGGCATATTTTTCGTAGCGATCTTCATCCCAAGAGTAAGCACCACCGCGATAGGTTGGCATCATCATATTGCCAGAACCTTCAGTGATCACCTGCTTGAGCTGAGCATAATACTGCATTTGCTTGTGCTCGGTGCCAGCGTTACGGATGCTGTAAATCACGTCAACGGCATACGAACCAGCGGTAAAGACGAAGGTTTTAGTTAAGCTTGAGCCATCTTCTAGGGTTAAATGAAGAGGAACCCGTAACTCATCGCCTTGCATTTCAAAAGAGGTCTGTTCCACGTGGAACGTCGGGCGGCCAGCGGCGGAGTCGGTGCCATCAGTACCCACTAAACCAGATTGAGCAATATAGAGGTTATTGGCTTCTGCGTGGAGCAACTCAAAACGTTCGGTAGAGTCTTGGGTACGAGCAAACTTCAAGAGTTGTGCGTTGACCACATCACCACCTAGGGTATCGATGCGAATATCAAGAACATCTGTTGTTACGGTCACCCACTGGCTGCGTTGTGCGTTTGCAGTAGCTGGCATATCTGCGTTAGTCGCATTAGGTACACTGCTGCTAGTTACGCCTGTGTCAGTACGGGCTTCTGGAATTCCAGAATCTAGTGATTGAGTTTGTTTAGTACCGGCAATTTTCTCAGTGCCGGGAGCGGTATCAATCAGCCAATTTTGGTAGAGAAAAAAACTCACAACCAAAAAAGCAATAAACAAGATAGAACGTGGCGAATTCATAATTAGTGCTTCGTCTCTGTTTTACTTTGATGTTCTTGGTCCGGTACAGGTTCAGTTCCTGGCACCGGGTCGAATCCACCGGGATGGCCCGGATGGCATTTTATAATGCGTTTACTGGCAAGCCAGAAGCCACGCATCATACCATGGTTTTGGATAGCTTCTATGGCGTACTGTGAACAGGTTGGGGTAAATCGACATCTGGGGCCGATTAACGGACTAATTATCAGCTGGTAGAGTCTGATAAAGCCGATAGGTATTGCTCGCAACGCTTGCTTAAAGTTCGCCATAAATAATCCAGACGTTGTTGTAGGTCTTCGCTTGAAAGGTCTACGACACCGTTTTTCGCTATAACGATAATATCTAATGCCGGTATTTTATGCTGTTTTAGCCGAAAATTCTCGCGAATCTTGCGTTTAATGCGATTTCGATCAACTGCACGCTTTGCTTTTTTCTTGGAGATAGTAACGCCAAGGCGTGGATGATCAGAATAATTGGGAACAGCGAGCACGGTAAGCTCAGCCGTAACGGCTTTCACCGGAGGGGAGTTAAATACAGTTTGGAAGTGCGCGGGAGTTAGTAGTCGTAACTCCCGCCCGTAATGATAGTTCTGCTTCAATTAAGCAGTCAGAACTTTACGGCCTTTGGCACGACGGCGAGCCAAAACTTGGCGGCCATTTTTCGTTGCCATACGAGCACGGAAACCGTGAGTGCGCTTGCGCTTCAATACGCTTGGTTGAAATGTTCTTTTCATGACGTTAATTCCGTATTCGAGTTACCTAAAAATTTAGAGCGCGAATTCTAACGGTTAAAAGGATCAAAGTCAACGTAAAAAGCTATCCACAAACCTGAGTTGAGAATGATTCTGATTGTGGATAAAGATGCGACAAGTGCCTAGTTATTTTACCGCAAACGCTAGCGATCTGCGGGGCTTTTCAGTACAATCAAATTCATTATTCGGTGACTGAACAACCAATAAATACAGAGGATCGAGATGATCCGTGGGCAGTCAAATCTAGACCATAACTATAAAAGCAAAATAATGGAGTCAGGTGTGAATAAATCGCTTTGGCAACAATGTGCGGAACGATTACAAAGCGAATTAACAGCGCAGCACTTCAATACCTGGATCCGTCCCCTTCAGGCAGAAATAGCAGATGACACCTTAACCTTGTATGCACCTAATATGTATGTGGTGGATTGGGTTAAAGATAAGTATCTAAACCTCATCAATGATTACCTAGGCGAGTTAGCAGCAGAGCAAGAGGGCAAGGCACCACACGTTGCTTTTACGGTAGGCAGCATTCAGCAAGCGGCGGCTCCGTCAGCAGCTCCGGTAGCACCGACTCCGCAAGCAGCTCCAGTTCGTAAGCCAGCGATGCGACATACGCCATGGACCACCGAAAGTACGCCAGCGCCTGCATTTGAGTGCAATATTGTGCCGGAGTATACCTTTGATAATTTCGTTGAAGGTAAATCAAACCAATTAGCTCTAGCTGCAGCACAACAAGTTGCTGAAAATCCCGGTGGTGTTTATAACCCGCTATTTATTTATGGCGGTACGGGTTTAGGTAAAACTCACTTATTGCATGCGGTGGGTAACGGCATCATGGCGCATAAGAAAGACGCCAAGGTGTTTTATATGCGGGCTGAGCGATTTGTGCAGGATATGGTTAATGCGATTCGAAACAGCACCATCGATGAATTTAAACGTTATTATCGCTCCGTTGATGCATTGATGATTGATGACATTCACTTCTTTGCTAACAAGAAAGGGTCTCAAGAAGAATTCTTTCATACTTTCAATGCGTTACTTGAGGGTAATCAGCAAATCATCATGACCAGCGATCTTTACCCGAAAGAAATTGAAGGGGTAGAAGACCGATTGCGCTCACGTTTTGGATGGGGCCTAACGATTGCAATTGAGCCGCCGGAATTAGAAACGCGGGTGGCGATTCTTATCCGTAAAGCACAAGAACGAGGCATTACCTTACCTCATGAAGTTGCATTTTTTATCGCTAAACGTTTACGTTCAAACGTGCGGGAATTAGAAGGTGCACTCAACCGGTTAGCGGCTAACGTGAATTTAACGGGCCGTCAGATAACCATAGATTTTGTTCGTGAGGCCTTACGCGACTTGATTGCGGCGCAAGAAAAGTTGGTAACCATAGATAATATCCAGAAAACTGTGGCAGAGTATTATCACGTCAAAATTGCGGATTTGCTCTCGAAGCGACGTAGCCGTTCAGTAACGCGGCCACGGCAGATGGCCATGGCGCTGGCGAAAGAATTAACCAACCATAGTTTGCCTGAAATTGGCGATGCCTTTGGTGGGCGAGATCACACAACAGTTTTACACGCGTGTCGAAAAATTAAATCACTAAAAGACACGCAGAATGATATAAAAGAAGACTACAGAAACTTAATCCGTACGTTGTCGGCATAATTGGTACCGCAGCGTTTGGGATAAACACAACAGGGGAATGTGGGGATGAAATTTTCCATCAATCGCGATGCTTTTCTCAAGCCACTTCAGGTTGTAAGTGGAGCGGTAGAACGCCGTCATACAATTCCAATTTTGTCTAATGTGCTGATTCAAGTTCAGCCTGATGGCATTCGTTTGACCGGTACGGATCTTGAAGTAGAGCTGGTGTCGTCTTGTGCCATTGATGATGGTGAAGCGGGGCAAGTGACAGTGCCAGCCAAGAAGCTGGTCGATATTGTCCGAAGTCTACCAGAAGGTGCGCTCGTTCAGTTTAGCGCATCAGCTGATAAAGCGATGATTCGCTCGGGTCGTAGTAAGTTTACCTTAGCAACCTTGCCGGCTGAAGACTTCCCTAACATCGATGACTGGGATAGCGATATTCAGTTAGTGACGAGTCAGTCTACCTTGAAAGACTTGATGGAGCGCACGAGCTTCTCGATGGCTAACCAAGATGTTCGGTATTATTTGAACGGTATGCTGTTTGAGACTGATGCAAATACGTTGCGTACTGTTGCAACAGACGGTCACCGCCTAGCGATGAGCAGTTGCTCCATTGGCCAACCTAATTTGGCCGCGCGCCAAGTTATAGTGCCACGAAAGGGTGTCACAGAGTTATTGCGCTTATTAGATGATGTTGAGACTGAAGTGAAAGTCTTGATTGGCAACAATCATATTCGTGTTGAAACGAACGGCATTGGTTTTACCAGTAAACTCGTTGATGGGCGTTTCCCAGATTATCGTCGCGTGCTACCAAGTGGCGGTGATAAAGTTGTGGTCGCCGACCGCGATACACTTAAGCAAGCCTGTTCACGAGCGTCGATCTTGTCTAATGAAAAGTATCGAGGTGTTCGGGTTAATTTGAGTGCCGGCGAGATGTGCTTAACTGCGAACAACCCTGAACAAGAAACGGCTGAGGAAGTGATCGAAGTCGATTACCAAGGTGCTAGTCTGGAGATCGGTTTCAATGTCAGTTATTTAATTGACGTATTGAACACCATCCAGGGTAACCAGGTTAAGTTAACGCTTTCAGGTCCTGATGCCAGTGGTTTGGTTGAAGACAACGATGATGATTCGTCGTTGTATGTAGTTATGCCTATGCGCCTCTAAGGCGCATAGCAAGCTTGTTATGTATTTAGATACGTTAGCTATATCGCAGTTTAGAAATTTTGAAAGCGCGAAGATAAAGCCAGGAAAGACCATTAATATCATTTCCGGTCAAAACGGTAGCGGTAAGACAAGCTTGTTAGAATCGATTTATTGCTTAGGTTTTGGGCGCTCCTTTCGACACGGTACCTACAAGCAGTTAATTCGAAATGAGCAAGACCAGTTCGTGGTGTTTGCTAAGGTGGTCGAACAGACAGGCACATTGCATCAAGTGGGTTTTCAGCGCACCATGCAAGGCGATGTTCAACTGAAAATCGACCAGCAGCGCGAAAAGAAATTTTCTGCACTAGCGCGAATGGTGCCTGTGCAGTTAATGACACCAGAGAGTGTTGAACTGATTTTAGGTGGGCCTAAGTTACGACGTCAGTTTATCGATTGGGGAGTGTTCCACGTGGAACATTCGTTTTACCCAGACTGGATAAACTTCAGCAAGGTCCTTAAGCAACGTAATAGTTTGCTTAAAATGAAGCGGTTTGAAAGGGAAAGAGAATACTGGGATAAGCAGTTTGCTCACTATGGCGAGCAGGTGCATAGTTTTCGCCATGCTTATTTAGAAGCGTTTATCCCAGTGTTGTCTGAAAGACTAAAAGAGTTTTTGCCCAGTTATGATTTCAATTTTTCTTTGAGGTCTGGTTGGGATAAAGAACTAAGTCTCGCTGACGCATTGGTAAAGCATCAAGAGCAAGATATTCGATATGGTCACTCAACAGTGGGACCACATAAAGCCGAGATGCGTATGACGGCTAACGGCGAGGATGTAAAAAACATTCTATCGCGTGGCCAGTTGAAGCTGTTAGTAGCAGCCTTGAAGTTAGTACAAGGAGACTATCTTCATCAACGAACCGGTATTCAATGTATCTATTTAGTGGATGATATTACCGCTGAGTTAGATACGGAGAGCCAAGCAAAATTTTGCGGTGCACTGGTTGCATCCAACTCACAGGTTTTTGTATCTGCGATTGATGGAAGTGATATTCACGACCTATTAAAAAGTCCTGATACTAAAATGTTCCACGTGGAACATGGAACCGTTAAGGAACAATAGAGAAGCTAGTTATGGCAGAAAACAATTACGATTCGTCCAGTATTAAAGTCCTAAAAGGACTAGATGCAGTTCGCAAACGCCCGGGCATGTACATTGGTGACACTGATGACGGCACCGGCTTACATCATATGGTATTTGAAGTCGTCGACAACTCCATTGATGAAGCCTTAGCGGGATACTGCAAAGATATTCTTGTGACGATTCACTCTGATGGTTCGGTCTCTGTAAGAGATGATGGTCGGGGTATTCCAGTCGATATTCACCCGGAAGAGGGTGTCTCTGCCGCACAAGTTATCATGACCGTCTTACACGCCGGTGGTAAATTCGATGATAACTCATATAAAGTGTCGGGTGGCTTGCATGGTGTTGGTGTATCTGTAGTAAACGCACTGTCAGATACGTTACGTTTGACCATCAAGCGCCAAGGCCATGTTTATGAGCAAACCTATAAACTAGGTGAGCCAGTAGAGCCTATGAAAGAAGTAGGTGATACTGATAAAACGGGCACAGAAATTCGCTTTTGGCCAAGCTCGACAATCTTTACGGATATCGAATTCCATTACGATATATTAGCTAAGCGCTTACGTGAGCTATCTTTCTTAAACTCGGGCGTATCTATTATTCTGCAAGATGAGCGGAATGAACGCCGTGACCATTTTAAATACGAAGGCGGTATTGCTGCATTTGTTGCTTATTTGAATAAAAGCAAAACTCCAATTCATCAGAACGTATTTAACTTCACCCAAGAGCGTGAAGACGGTATTACTGTAGAAGTATCGATGCAATGGAATGATTCCTTCCAGGAGAACATCTACTGCTATACCAACAACATTCCACAACGTGATGGTGGTACCCACTTAGCTGGTTTCCGTGCTGCATTAACGCGAACCTTAAATAGCTACATGGAAAAAGAAGGACTGCACAAGAAGTTCAAAACCAACGCTACCGGTGACGACGCTCGTGAAGGCTTAACAGCTGTGGTGTCCGTTAAGGTTCCAGATCCTAAGTTCTCGTCACAGACCAAAGACAAATTAGTTTCATCTGAGGTGAAAACGGCAGTTGAACAGGCGATGAATGAGCGCCTTGCAGATTATCTGTTGGAGCAGCCAAACGACGCCAAAATCATCGTAGGTAAAATCATTGATGCGGCACGAGCTCGTGAAGCAGCGCGTAAAGCACGTGAAATGACTCGCCGTAAAGGTGCATTAGATCTGGCAGGTTTACCAGGTAAGCTAGCAGACTGCCAAGAGAAAGACCCAGCACTTTCTGAACTTTATATTGTGGAGGGTGACTCTGCGGGTGGCTCAGCAAAACAGGGCCGTAACCGTAAGAACCAAGCCATTCTTCCTTTGAAGGGTAAAATCCTAAACGTTGAAAAAGCACGTTTTGATAAGATGCTATCCTCACAAGAAGTAGCTACCTTAATTACCGCGCTTGGTTGTGGCATTGGACGTGACGAATACAATCCAGATAAGACCCGTTATCACCGTATCATCATCATGACGGATGCTGACGTTGACGGTTCTCACATTCGGACGTTATTGCTAACGTTCTTCTACCGTCAAATGCCCGAGCTTATCGAGCGTGGTTACATGTACATCGCCCAACCACCACTTTATAAAGTGAAAAAGGGTAAGCAAGAGACGTACATTAAAGATGATCCAGGTCTGATTCAGTATCTTACCAGTCTTGCACTTGATGGCGCCTCACTGCATGTCACTAAAGACGCACCTGGCATTAGTGGTGCACATCTAGAGACGCTGGTGAATGACTATCAGTTGGTACAAAACAGCATTAAGTTACGGTTATCTCGTCGGTTGCCAGAAACCTTCTTGCAGCGTTTACTTTATGCTCCACGATTAACGGAGCAATTGCTGAAAAATCAAGATGATATGCAAAACTGGGCAGCAACCCTAGAAGCTGACTTAACAACACGTGAAATCAACTCTGCTACCTATAAAGTTAGCGTTAAGCAAGATGAAGAGCGGGGCGTTTTCTTGCCAGTTGTTATCGTACGCATGCACGGTATTGATAGCGAATACCCATTAACTTACGAGTTCTTGATGTCACGCGATTACGACCAACTTGTTTCCATTGGTGAGAAGATCAATGGATTAGTAGAGCCGGGTGGTTTTGTTCGTCGCGGTGAAAAAGAAAAACCAGTAGATAACTTTGTTGATGCGGTTGAGTGGTTAATTGCGGAGTCTAAGCGCGGTATCTACATCCAGCGTTACAAAGGTCTTGGTGAGATGAACCCGGAGCAATTGTGGGAAACTACCATGGACCCAGAAACGCGACGCATGTTGCGGGTAACTATCGAAGATGCTATTGCGGCGGATCAGTTATTTACCACACTCATGGGTGATGATGTTGAGCCACGTCGTGCATTTATTGAAACCAATGCACTGCAGGTAGCAAACTTAGACGTGTAGTCTTTAACTGAGTCAAATAGGCATGAAAAAAGGGAGCGTTATACAACGCTCCCTTTTTATTCTGGAAACAAAAGAATCAAGCCAGTTATCAAGTAACTTAATTCTTTATGCGCCTAGTTTAGTTTAAAACGGAGATATCCGCAATTTGAAGAAACAGTTCGCGTAGCTGATTCAACAAGGCTTGTCGATTAGCCCGAATGTTTGCATCTTCGGCGTTTACCATAACTTCTTCAAAGAAGTTATCTACCGGTTGCTGCAAAGCAGCGAGTTCATTCAATGCTAAGCTGTAGTCGTTGTTGCCCAATGCCACTGTGGCGGCTTGTGCTGCCGCTTTCATGGCTTGCGCCAATTGCTGCTCAGCTGCTTCTGTTAGGAGCTGCTCATCAACCTGATCAGGGATATCACCTTCTACTTTAGCTAGAATGTTGCTGACGCGTTTATTCGCTGCGGCTAGCGCATCAGCTGCTGGAAGCGAGCGGAAGGCACTGACTGCATGAACACGCTGATCAAAGTCTAGCGGCAAGGTAGGGCGGCGAGCTAACACGGCCTGAATGACGTCCACCGCTATTCCTTGATCTTGATAGAAGGCGCGGAAGCGACCCATCAAAAACTCAAGCACATCGCTCTTCACGTCGGTGTTAGACAGTAAACCAGCAAAGCTATCAGCGGCGATATCGATCAGGGTGACCAAATCTAGAGTGAGTTTTCTCTCAACCAAAATACGCAGCAGGCCGATAGCACTACGACGTAAGGCGAAGGGGTCGCGGTCGCCTTTAGGGATCTGGCCAATGCCAAAAATACCTACTAACGTATCCAGCTTATCGGCAAGTGCAACAGCTGCGCCTGCAGTTGAAGCAGGCAGCATATCGCCGGCAAAGCGGGGCAGGTAATGCTCAAAAATCGCTTCTGGAACACCCTCAGCCTCGTTGTCGTGGCGGGCATAATGCATTCCCATCACCCCTTGGGTTTCAGGGAATTCTAGCACCATCTGAGTGCCAAGGTCGGCCTTACACAGCAAGCCGGCACGTGCGGCTACAGCTGCGTCGGCTCCTAACAGCTTTGCGATCTGCTCAGCGACCGTCGCAATCCGCTTTGATTTATCTTTCACTGAACCAAGTTCTTTTTGGAACAGAATATTGGCAAGCCCGTCGACGCGGCTGTGCAGACTCACTTTTTTGTCAGTCTCAAAAAAGAACTGAGCATCGGCTAAGCGTGGACGCACCACCTTTTCGTTACCTAAAATAATCTGCTGCGGATCTTTGCTTTCGATATTGGTGATAAAGATAAAGGCAGGCAATAAATGCCCCTCTTTATCGTGTAATGGGAAGTAGCGCTGATCGTCCTTCATGGTCACAATCAATGGCTCTTTCGGTACCGCTAGGAATTTTTCATCGAAGTGTGCAGAGAGCGCTACTGGCCACTCAACCAAAGCTGTCACTTCGTCGATTAGGTCGTCATCTTGGATAACTTCGCCACCAAGCTCTGCAGCTAACGTAGCAATAGCTTCTACGATACGTTGCCGACGTTTAGCAAAATCAGCAATAACCCAGGCTTGTTCAAGGGCTTGTTCGTAGTCACCAGCGTAGCTTAGGCTTGTACCTTGTGGGCAATGAAAACGATGGCCCAATAAGTGATTACTGCTTGCTACACCTAATACGTCACCAGCTATCAATTCATTCCCATAGAGCATGGTAACTGTATGTACCGGGCGAATAAATTGAGCGCTGCCGGCGCCCCAGCGCATCGGTTTAGGGATAGGAAGCTTCTTCAAGGCTTGGCGTACCAATTCTGGCAATACATCAGCCAGTGGTTGGCCTTTTACCGCTGCCTTATAGAGTAACCATTCACCTTTATCAGTCACTAAACGTTCAGCTTCTGCGACGTTTATACCATTGCCTCGCGCCCAGCCTTCGGCGGCCTTAGTCGGTTGGCCTTGTTCATCAAAGGCGACATTTATCGCGGGGCCACGCTTTTCGACTACTTTATCTGCTTGAGTGGCGGTTAATTCATGAACCTGTACAGCTAACCGACGAGCTGAAGCGAAGCCGGTGACTGCACCAAAGCTAAAGTCATGTTCGCTAAGTAACCCAGCAAGAGCATCGGTAAAGGCCTCGCTTAAACCCTTAAGCGCCTTTGGTGGCAACTCTTCAGTACCAATTTCTACTAATAAAATATCCCGTTGCACAGCTTATGCTCCTGGTTGGTTTGCTAGTGGAAACCCAAGCGCTTCGCGCGCTGCATAATAGGCTTCAGCACAGCCTTTGGCCATTGTCCTTACCCGCAGAATATAACGTTGGCGTTCGGTTACCGAAATCGCGTGGCGGGCGTCGAGTAGGTTAAATGCATGCGAGGCTCGCATCACTTGTTCATAGGCTGGCAAGGGCAAATTGTGTTCTAACAAGTGCTGGCATTCTTTTTCACAGGCCTCAAACCGTGCGAATAGCACGTTAACATCGGCATGCTCGAAGTTATAAGTTGACTGCTCAACTTCGTTTTGATGAAACACATCACGATAGAAAATTTTACCGCGTGGGCCATCGGTCCAAACCAAATCGTAGATGCTATCCACCCCTTGGATGTACATAGCTAAGCGCTCAAGCCCGTAGGTGATTTCACCGGCAACTGGCTTACACTCTAGTCCACCAACTTGCTGGAAGTAGGTAAATTGAGTCACTTCCATACCATTAAGCCAAACTTCCCAACCAAGCCCCCAAGCACCGAGTGTGGGTGATTCCCAGTTGTCTTCAACAAAGCGGATATCGTGCACTAGCGGATCAAAACCAAGCATCTGTAGCGAACCCAAGTACAGTTCTTGTAGATTACTTGGTGAGGGCTTCATCAACACTTGAAATTGATAATAGTGTTGCAAACGGTTAGGGTTTTCACCGTAACGTCCATCGGTAGGGCGCCGACAAGGTTGCACGTAGGCAAAGCTAGCCGGCTCGGGGCCGACCGAGCGTAAAAAGGTCATCGGATGAAAGGTGCCCGCACCTACTTCCATATCTAACGGTTGAACCACCGCGCAGCCCTGTTGGGCCCAGTAATCTTGAAGGGCAAGAATAAGCCCTTGAAAGGTTTTTACATCGTAGCTAGCCATGCGATTCTCGTACTGTTTTTTGTGACGAATTAGCGTAAATTATACCCTGTGTTGTGCTTTGGTTACAGGACTGCATACAGGATACCATGCGAAATGACTGAAACAATTCAACGTTGTAGTTGGTGCGGTACTGCAGCTGATTATGTTGCCTACCATGATAATGTCTGGGGCCGCCCTGTTGGTGATAGCCAAGAGCTGTTTGAAAAGCTATGTCTAGATGGTCAGCAAGCTGGTTTAAGCTGGCTTACGGTGCTGCGCAAGCAAGCTCATTACCAGCAAGCCTTCGCCAACTTTGACCCAGATAAAATTGTTAGCATGCCAGCAAGTTATCAACAGGAGCTTATGCACAATGCAGGAATTATCCGCAATCGTTTAAAGATAGAGGCTATCTTCAAAAATGCTCGAGCGTATATTCAATTACGTGATAGTGGCCAAGCATTCAATGAATTTTTGTGGCAATTTAGCGACGGACAGCCACGGATCTTCGCTAGAACCGGGGGAGATATTCCTACCCGCGATGAAATTTCTGATACTATGGCCAAGGCGCTTAAAAAAGCAGGTTTTAGCTTTGTTGGCACCACAATTTGTTACGCTTTTATGCAAGCCGTTGGTATGGTGAATGATCATCTCGTTGATTGTCATTGTTATCAGCCCACGTGTCAGCTAATGCGAGAATTTACCTTAACCAAATGAGTGAACCATGTTAGAAATCGTGCTCGCTGATTACAGCAACCCGAAACACCGCCAGGCGGTGTTAGATATGCTAGATGATTATGCGCAAGATCCTATGGGGGGTGGCGAGGCGCTACCAGAAGAAACGAAAGCAACCTTAATCGACGAGATGGCTAAGCGCGACCATGTGTTCTCGCTGTTGGCATTTCAGGATGATGAGCCGGTTGGATTAGCTAACTGTGTTGAAGGGTTTTCAACCTTTGCCGCCAAGCCGGTGATGAACATTCATGACATTGCTGTGATTAAAGCTTGTCGTGGTCAGGGCATTGCCAAACGCTTATTACAAGAAGTCGAAACGTTGGCGCAGTTTCGTGGTTGCTGCAAGCTCACCTTAGAAGTGCTGCAGGGTAATGAACCCGCTAAAATCGCCTATGAGAAGTTTGGCTTTAAGCCCTATCAGCTTGATGACGCCATGGGCAAAGCCGAGTTCTGGCAAAAGTATCTGTAGCCATCATGAGTGATGCAATAACGCCGACCGCGACGCTCGATGCTCTAGGTTTACGTTGTCCTGAGCCGGTGATGATGGTGCGGTTGCAAATCCGTAAACTCAACGTTGGCGATGTCCTCGAGATTATCGCCGACGATCCAGCAACTACCCGCGACATACCCAATTTTTGTCGCTTTATGGACCATGAGTTGGTGGCTGCCCAAACCGATACCTTACCGTACCGTTACCTGATTAAAAAAGCATAAAAAAAGCCGCTGCAAGATGGCCTTGCAGCGGCTTTTCGATCTTAACCTAGGTTAGTTAAGACGCTCGTATACAGTGGCAATGCCTTGGCCTAAACCAATACACATGGTTGCCACGCCAAGAGTCGCATCTTTACTTTCCATCAGGTTGATTAGGGTAGTAGAAATACGTGCCCCAGAGCAGCCTAATGGATGGCCTAGCGCAATAGCACCGCCATTCAGGTTCACTTTTTCATCCATCACGTCTAACAAACCTAGACCTTTCAGTACGGGCAGTGATTGCGCTGCGAAAGCTTCATTCAGCTCCCACAAGTCAATATCCTGAACGCTTAAACCAGCTCGTTTCAGAGCTTTTTGCGTGGCTGGAACTGGACCATAACCCATAATCGAAGGATCGCAACCTGCAACCGCCATCGCACGAATGCGCACGCGCGGGGTCAGGCCTAGGGCTTTCGCTTTATCGGCTGACATGATTAAACAGGCAGCAGCACCATCAGATAGTGCTGATGACGTACCTGCTGTTACCGTGCCGTTAGCTGGGTCGAACACTGGACGTAACGCAGCAAGGCCTTCTACAGTGGTTTCTGGACGAATCACTTCGTCATCTTTAATCAAACGCAGAATGCCTTCGGCATCATGCCCTTCAATCGGCAGGATTTCGTTAGCGAAGCGGCCTTCAATCGTCGCAGCATGAGCGCGGGCATGAGAGCGAGCGCCAAAAGCGTCTTGTGCGGCGCGGTCGATTTCAAACTTACGCGCTAACAACTCTGCAGTCATTCCCATGCTACCAGAAGCCCGAGCCACAGATTTATTCATGCCTGGATGAAAATCAATGCCGTGGGTCATAGGAACGTGGCCCATATGTTCAACACCACCGGCGATAAAGATCTCACCATCACCATGCATAATAGCTCGTGCCGCGTCATGGATGGCCTGCATTGAAGAACCACAGAGCCGGTTTACCGTAACCGCAGACACATGGTGCGGAATGCCGGCAATCAGGGCGGCATTTCGGGCGATGTTAAACCCTTGCTCTAAGGTTTGCTGTACGCAGCCCCAATAGATGTCTTCTAATTCATTAACATCCACTTGTGGGTTACGTTCTAATAAACCTTTCATCAGATGCGCAGACAAATCTTCTGCGCGTACGTTGCGAAACACTCCGCCTTTGGATCGACCCATTGGGGTGCGAATACAATCGACAATCACTACGTCTTTCATACAATTCCTCCGTTAGCTCTGCGCTAATGATTAACCGGCCAGATAAGATTTACCTGACTTGGCCATTTCGCGCAGGCCATCGGTTACTTGATACATTTCACCTAAGTGAGCATATTTATCAGCTAAGGCAATGAAGTTCTCTAAACCTACCGTTTCTAAATAACGGAACGGGCCGCCACGGAAAGGAGGGAAGCCTAGGCCATAGAGCAATGCCATGTCGCACTCTGCGGCCGAAGCTACAATGCCTTCTTCAAGGCAGCGTACGCATTCGTTCACCATAGGTACCATACAACGACCAATGATGTCGTCGGCGCTCAGTTGCTTGTCACCAATATTCAGCAGTTCGTAAACCTCAGGGGCTTGTTCTTTACTCGGGCGACCTTTTTTGTCGACGCCATAGTTATAGAAGCCTTTACCATTCTTCTGACCAAATCGCTCAGCCGCAGCTAGTTTTGCAATGGCGCTGCTGGCATCGCGTGGCATGCGGCTAGGGAAGCCATCCGCCATCACGAGCGTACAATGATCAGCGGTATCAATACCTACGACATCACTTAAGTAGGCAGGGCCCATCGGCCAGCCGAATTGGCGCTCCATAACTTTGTCGATACCAGCGAAATCAACGCCTTCATCGACCATGCCGGCAAAGCCTGCTAAGTATGGGAACAGTACTCGATTCACTAAGAAGCCAGGGCAATCATTGACCACGATGGCGGTTTTACCCATGCGCGCGGCATAGGCAACAACTGCAGCTACGGTTTCATCAGAGGTGTGCTCGCCACGAATCACTTCAACTAACGGCATTTTGTGCACTGGGTTAAAGAAGTGCATGCCGCAGAAGCGCGATGGGTCTTTCAGATTTTTAGCCAAACGGTCGATAGAAATGGTCGAGGTGTTCGATACTAAAATGGTATCGGCATCTACCACAGACTCCATTTGGGCAAGAACCTTACCTTTCACATCTGGGTTCTCAACCACGGCTTCAACGACGATGTCGACGCCCTTCACACTTTCATCAAGCAAGCTTGGGGTGATAGAGGAGAGCACCGCTGCCATTTTTTTATGGTCTAAACGGCCGCGCTCAACTAACTTGCCGAGGATTTTACTGGCTTCGCGCATACCTAAATCAAGCGCATCTTGGCGGATGTCTTTCATCACTACCGGAACGCCTTTATAGGCAGATTGATAGGCAATACCACCGCCCATAATTCCAGCACCTAATACCGCTGCTCGTTTGATTTCTTTAGTTGCCTGCTTCGCAGCTTTCTTGGCTTTACCCTTGACCAATTGGTCGGCTAGGAAAATACCTACTTGTGCTTTACAAGCGTCGGTTTGAGTTAAGCTAACAAAGGCTCGGTTTTCAGCATTTAAGGCTTCTTCACGGGTATGACGAGCGCCTTCTTCAATCGCGCGAATCGCAGCATGAGGCGCTGGATAGTGTTTGCCGGCCTGGGCTGCGACCATACCTTTGGCTGTCACCAAAGTCATAGTTAATTCAACATCGTTAGCCTTGAGGGCTTCGAGTTTTGGCTGACGTTTTTGTTGCCAGTTCAATTCACCCGCTGCAGCAGCTTTCGCCATGGTTAGGGCAGCTTCACGTAATTTCTCTGGGGCAACAACTGAATCTACCAAGCCAATTTTCAAGGCATCTTCAGGACGATTGTTCTTACCGGTGGTGATCAGCTCGAGGGCATTGTCCGGACCAATAATCCGTGGCAAACGCATGGTGCCACCAAACCCTGGGATGAGGCCCAGTTTTACTTCAGGTAAACCGATAGTAGCTGTGGTATCTACCACACGATAATCACAGGCTAGGGCTGCCTCGCAGCCGCCGCCTAAGGCAAAGCCTGTTACTGCGGCAACGGTTGGTACCGGCAGGTCTTCAAGCTGATCAAACACACGTGAAGCTTTCGCTACCCACACTTTGGTTTGTTCTACATCAGCGAAGAGCGTTAAAAACTCAGTAATATCGGCGCCAACGATAAAAGTAGATTTACTGCTAGTTACAATCACGCCACGCAATCCATCAGTACTGGCTAGTTGCGTAAGTGCTTGACTGAATTCTTCCAAGGTCTTCTGGTCGAACTTGTTAACTGAGCCGGCTGCAGCAAATTGTAACTCTGCAATTCCGTCTTCAACAAACTCAACCCGAATATTGTCACCCTGATAAATCATAAAATTCTCCTTCAGCGGTTACTGATTCTCAGATAGCTTTGGGTTAAAGTGGTTCTTATAGTCGCTCTAGAGTTTGGCCCGAATAGGTTAAATTTTCAATCATTTTTTAAACGAGCGTTTGAAAGTATGTGGAAAGCTCAGATAACATCAAAGAACTCTATCAAAGCTGGTGTGCTGGCTGGCGCCTTGCTGATAGCTCCAATAGCCTTGGCGGCGCCGCCCAGTGCCAGTGTGGTTGATGAAAGCGTGCGTGAGCAGCAGCGCGAACTGTTCAAGCAAGCTGAAGTTGCAGTCAAGCGTCGGCGCATCAAAGAATATCAACAGTTGGTACAGCAACTAGAAGGGTATCCTTTGTTACCCTATCTCGAGCTTGATCGAATTGGGCAAATTGGCTATATCGCCAATGAGGACTACGTACTGAGTTTCTTTGACCGGTATCAACAGAGTCCGTTGGATTGGCAAGCACGACAGCCTTGGTTAGATTACTTGATGCGACAGGGTGACTATCAGCGCTTTGTTCGTGATTTTAAAGCGCCAGGCTCGCAAACTCATCAATGTTTCTTGATTGAAGCTCAGCTGGCACTATTGCCTACAGAGCAGCACA
This sequence comes from Pseudidiomarina fusca, assembly GCF_032227045.1. Lineage (NCBI taxonomy): Bacteria > Pseudomonadati > Pseudomonadota > Gammaproteobacteria > Alteromonadales > Idiomarinaceae > Pseudidiomarina > Pseudidiomarina fusca. The sequence goes on along the minus strand of NZ_JANFPJ010000010.1, from coordinate 116,451 downwards.
CAGCTGACCAAGCGGATGTGAATCGGTTGCAGGTGCTACGTCAAGTCGATACCGTGTGGCGCAATGGCTCATCGTTACCCAAAGCTTGCGACACCATTTTAGCGGTTTGGGCCGAGGCCGGGTTACGCACCCAAGAATTAATCTGGGAGCGGGTGGTACTAGCTGCTGAGGGAGGACAACACACGTTGTTACCTTATCTCGGCCGATTATTGCCTGAACCTATGCAGTACTTGGCTGAGCATTATCGGCGGGTACGGGTTAACCCATCATATGTCACGCGTTTCAGCGCACTGACTCAAGCCTATCCTGAACACGAAGCGAAAATCTTAAGTTATGGATTACGTCGCCTTATCTGGCGCGATCCCGATTTAGCCTTGGCTACTTTAGCCAAGCTACCATCTCACATTGTCTGGACCGCCGAGCAGCAGCTTAGCCTAAATCAGACGTTTGCCACCGCACTGAGTGTGAAAAACCATCCGCAAGCGGAAACTTGGCTAGCGCGACTAGCACCTAACGAGCACAATGACACCACGCGGCAATGGCAATTGGCCGATTGGGTACGGCGAGGTGCTTGGCAGCAAATCATAGAATTTATGCCGCGCTTGCCCGATACCGAACGAGAGTCCGATCAGTGGCAATATTGGTTTGCGCGCTCGCTAGAAAGTTTAGGACAGCCCGGGGTCTCGGCACCATTGTGGCGTGAGTTGGCGCAATCACGCAGTTATTACGGGTTTCTCGCTGCCGCCAAATTAGATGTGCCACTTAACCTGCAGCGTCAGCCGTTGCAATTATCAGAACAGCAGCGCCAAGCACTATGGCAGCTTGATGGGGTGCAGCGGGCCTACGAATTACGAGCTTTAGATCGGCATCTAGATGCACGGCGCGAATGGTTTTATATGGTGAATATGGTGACCCCCGCGCAACAGTTGCAACTAGCAGCTTTGGCAAGTGAGTGGGGATGGCATGATCAAGCGATATATACGCTCGGCCAAGCGGGAGAATTTGATGCCGTGGCACAGCGTTTTCCCGAGGCCTATTTAGAGCAACATCAAAAGTTTGCTGACGCTGCGCAGATTGATGTGAACTGGGCGTTGGCGGTGTCACGGCGTGAAAGCGCGTTTCGTCATGATGCGCGTTCGCACGCTGGTGCTTATGGATTGATGCAACTATTACCCAGTACCGCTCGTTTAATGGAGGATAAGCCATTAAACCATCGCGATTTATTTCATGTTGAAACCAATATTCGATTAGGTACTCGCTATTTATCTCATTTACAACAACGGCTAGAAGGTAATTGGTTATTGGCAACGGCAGCCTATAATGCGGGCATCTATCGGGTTTATGATTGGATTCCGGCGCAACCGCTAGCTGCAGATCGCTGGATTGAGACGATTCCATATGCAGAAACACGAAACTACGTGAAGAATGTACTGGCTTACCAGCAGATTTATCGAGCTTTGCGTCAAGGTGAACAGCAACCAGAACTATTTCAGCAGGTCGTACCTATGCGCATTGGTAAGTTGCCGACAACCTCCGCTAACAGTGGCGATTAATCTGAACTACAAGGTGTGTTCAAATAAATCATGAGTGCAAACTATTTAATTCCGGCGCAGCCCATGACCCATGAGCTGGTCATTAAAAACAGTCGGTTTATTGCTCATGCACAGCTCGCTAGTAGTGCCTCTGAGGTGGCTGCGCATCTGGCTTGGTGTAAACAACAGTGGCCGCAAGCAAGTCATTACTGTACGGCGGCTTTATGGGGTGCGCCCAATAACAGTCAAGCTTATGCGATGAGTGATGACGGTGAACCCAGTGGTACCGCCGGTAAACCTATGTTTCAAGTATTGCAAACTAGTGGGGTAGGAGAAATTTCTGTGGTGGTGGTGAGATATTTCGGTGGGGTGAAACTCGGAACCGGAGGCTTGCAACGCGCATACAGCCAAGCTATCGCCGAGCTCATGAAAGTTTTACCAACAGCAGAAAAAATACTACGCAAATCAGCCCGTTTAAACTACGATTACCAGCATCAAAGTGTTGTACAGCATTTATTGCAGCGTTATCAGGCAGATATTATCGAACAAGAATTCACGGATACGGTACGATTAAGGCTAGCAGTGGTTGCCGCATCAGCAACAGAGCTTGCAACCCAATTAAAAAACTCCACTCAAGGTCAACTTGAGTTAATTATTCTAAAAGAGGCAGGCTAGTGCGCTTTCGCGGCATTCTCAGAATTTTAGGGCTACTTATTTGTTTGTTCAGCATTACCTTGGTGCCCCCAGGCGTAGTTGCGTTAATCTATCAAGATGGTGGTGGAGTAGCCTTTTTACTGGCTTTTGTGGTGAGCTTAGTGGTTGGCTTTTGCGTCTGGTATCCGAACCGTCACGAGCGTTCTGATCTTAAAGTTCGAGACGGGTTTCTGCTAACCGTCCTGTTTTGGACGGTGTTAGGGGCCGTGGGTATTTTGCCCTTGTGGTTCACCGCCGAAGTTCCATTGAGTATTACCGATGCTGCCTTCGAGTCTTTCTCTGGTTTAACGACCACGGGCGCTACCATTTTGACCGGCATTGAACACTTGCCCCACAGTATTTTGTTTTACCGTCAGCAGTTGCAGTGGTTAGGCGGGATGGGGATTATCGTTTTGGCGGTGGCAATTTTACCGATGCTTGGTATCGGGGGTATGCAGCTGTATCGAGCGGAAATTCCGGGGCCCCTTAAAGATGCCAAAATGACCCCTAGAATTGCCGATACTGCGAAACATCTTTGGTACATCTATGTGGCTTTAACCGCCGCTTGTGCTATTGCCTATAAGCTTGCGGGTATGGGCTGGTTTGATGCTATTGGCCATGCGTTTTCAACCATTGCGGTAGGTGGCTTCAGTACCTACGATGCCAGCATGGGCTACTTTGACAGTGCCACCATTAACACCATTTGTGTGGTGTTTTTGATCATTTCATCGATAAATTTTGCGGTGCATTATGCGGCCATAACAGGGCGTTCAATTACTGGGTATTTCCGTGACCCTGAAGCACGGGCGTTCGTGTTGATTCAGGTTGCGTTAATTATTCTGGTCTTTCTTACGGTGCTGGTACACGACCTGTTTTCGTCGACCGAAGAGGCCTTTAATCAAGCGATGTTCCAGGCAGTTTCAATTAGCACCACAGCCGGCTTTGCGACCACAGACTTTTCATCTTGGCCGTTGTTTTTACCTATTTTGCTTATCTTTGCCAGCTTTATCGGTGGCTGCGCCAGCTCAACAGCGGGTGGTTTAAAAGTGGTGCGGGTGATGTTGCTGTTTCGGCAAGGGGTGCGTGAACTCAACCGCTTAGTACATCCAGCTGGGGTCTATTCCGTTAAACTAGGTAAGCGCATTATGCCGCAACGAGTGGTTGAGGCAGTGTGGGGTTTCTTTGCCGCCTACGCCTTGGTTTTTGTGGTCATCATGCTCGGCTTGCTGGCAACGGGTTTAGATGATGTGACAGCCTTTTCGGCTACCGCAGCCTGTTTGAATAACTTAGGGCCAGGTTTAGGTGAGGTGGCAGCTAATTACGCTGACATCCCGGACGCGGCCAAGTGGCTATTGGTGATTGCCATGTTATTTGGGCGCTTAGAGGTTTTTACCATCTTAGTGTTACTCACCCCAACATTCTGGCGCAGCTAGCAATAGGGCCTGAACTAGGCCCTAAAAGAATAACGCACTAGGTTGGAATAAGCGTTCCACTTCGCGAATGTACTTTTTATCTACCAAGAACAAAATAACGTGGTCATCGGCTTGTAAGACAGTGTCGTCGTGAGCAATAAGCACTTCATTGCCGCGCACGACAGCACCTATGGTGGTGCCCGGAGGCAGCTTAATTTCGCTGATGGTTTTACCGATAACTTTAGAGGTGTTTTCGTCGCCATGAGCGATCGCCTCAATAGCCTCAGCTGCACCTTTACGCAGTGAATAGGCATTAACAATATCACCTTTACGAATCAGTGATAGTAGTGCCGAAATAGTCGCTCGTTGCGGAGATATCGCAATGTCTATGACGTTATCTTGCACCAGATCGACGTAGGCCTGGCGCTGAATTAACACCATGGTTTTTTTCGCGCCCATTTTCTTTGCAAGCATGGCGGACATGATATTAGCTTCGTCATCATTGGTAACCGCAATAAACACGTCCATATCTTCAATATGCTCTTCAATCAGTAGCCGTTGATCTGATGCATCACCTTCAAGAATGGTGGTGTTTTGCAGGCTTTCATTGAGCATGAGGGCACGATCTCGGTTGCGTTCAATGAGTTTTACATGGTGATTCTCTTCCAGACGGCGCGCCAATCCCGCACCTATGTTACCGCCTCCGGCAATCATGACGCGGCGATACTGATGCTCAAGCTTCTGCATTTCTTCCATAACCATGCGGACATACCTGGTATCGGCAATAAAGAAAACTTCGTCGCCGGCTTCAATGATGGTTGTTCCCATCGGCTTGATGGCTTGCCCTTGCCGGAAAATTGCCGCGACTCGGGTTTCGACATTAGGCATATGGTCTTTCAAAGTAGAAATAGCATGGCCAACTAACTTGCCACCGTAATAGGCTCGTACTGCGACGAGGCTGGCGCGCCCGCCAGCAAACTCCATCACCTGCAAAGCGCCAGGGTAATCCACCAGCAGCTTGATGTAGTCGGTCACTTCTTGTTCGGGTGAAATGAGGTGATCAACAGGGATGTCGTCTTTATGAAAAAGCTTATCTTTGTAATCGCTGTATTCTTCTGAGCGAATGCGCGCGATGCGTTTGGGAGTCTTGTAAAGGGTGTAGGCAATCTGACATGCCAGCATGTTGGTTTCATCGCTTGGCGTTACCGCAATCAGCATGTCAGCATCTTCGCAGCCGGCTTGGCGTAGCGTCCGAGGATGCGAAGCATAGCCCTCTATGGTGCGAATATCATGCAATTCTGATAAATAATTTAAACGCCCAATATCTGAGTCAACCACGGTAATATCATTGTCTTCGCCCACTAGGTTTTCTGCTAGTGTACCGCCTACTTGACCGCCACCGAGGATGATTATTTTCATGTGCGTTTTTCCAGTTTTGCATAATAGAAACCATCGCCATGTTGCTCACCCGGAAGCCACTGCCAATCAAGCTCGGTACCAGGCCCTATAGCTATTTGTTTGGCATCCGCATGGCGCGTCAAAAATGCTGCTATTTGTTGTTTGTTTTCTGCAGGTAACACTGAGCAGGTTGCATAAACTAGGGTACCGCCTGGCTTTAACATTGGCCAGAGGTTATCAAGAATCCTTGCCTGTAATTCAGCTAGGGCGCTAATGTCATTCGCGCGGCGTAGCCATTTGATATCAGGATGACGACGAATCACGCCCGTGGCAGAGCAGGGGGCATCAAGTAAAATCCGGTCAAACAGTTGACCATCCCACCAGTCGGCACTAGTAGCATCACCTTGTTTCACAACGGCTGTTAATTGTAAACGCGCCAAATTGTCATGCACCCGTTGCAAGCGTTGGGCATCGGCATCTAATGCCAAGACCGCGGCCGTAGGAGCTGTCTCTAATAGGTGAGCAGTTTTACCACCAGGAGCTGCACAGCAATCTAGAATGCGTTCATGGGGTTGAGGTTGTAACAGGCTAGCTGCATGCTGCGCAGCAACATCTTGTACCGAAACCCAGCCTTGTGCAAAGCCTGGTAGCTGCTGCACATCTACCGGCTGCTCTAGGCGAATTGCCGAAGCTAGTGGGCTATCAGAGGCTGCCGCTAAGCCAGCGTCAGCTAATAATGCCAGATACTGCTCGCGCGTGTGATGCTGTTGGTTGACACGAAGCCACATGGGCGCTTGCTGATTATTCGCCGCTAAAATAGCTTCTGCGTGTTGTGGGTAAGCATGTTGAATAAGTTCAGCCAGCCAGCGAGGATGGCCATGGGCTAACTCGGCGCGGGCGGCAATTTGTTCTAGTAACTCAGACTGTTGCCGTTGCAGGTTACGCAAGACACCGTTTACTAAGCCTTTTTGCCGATTACGACCTAAAGTAATGGCTGCATCAACGGTGGCGGATACCGCGGCATGCGAGGCTGCGCCCATGTAGACAAGTTGGTAAGCGCCCACTAACAATAGTGAGTTTAAGATTAGTAATTCACCTTTGAGAGGCTTGGTAAGCAGCTTACTTAGCATAAAGTTAAGCTGCGGTAGATGCCGCAAAACACCGTATGCGAGAGCTTGAGCCATGCCACGATCGCGCGCAGAAAGTTTACTCGCTGCCACCGGTAACGCAGTGCTTAACGAGCGTTGGTGCTCAAGCACTTGAAATACAGCTTGGGCTGCCGCGGCGCGGCTTGCTGCACCAGGACGAAGCTCAGTCATGGGATACCTTATGCGGAGCTGCTAATCGACTCCCTAGTTGAAACCAATCACTGCGACCGTTAAGGAAATCTGCTGCAGGCATAGGTTTTTTGCCGGATGGCTGCAACGTTTGGAGGCACAAGGCCTGTTGACTCGTGCTAATCACGATACCCTGTTTATCTGCGCTGATCACGGTGCCAGGTGCAATAGATTCTGATTGCTCAAAGGGTACCTCGGTGGCATGGTAAACTTTTACCACTTCGTTGTTACTGGCAAGCAGCCAACAGATGGGCCACGGATTAAAGGCGCGCACCCAACGCTCTAGTACTGCGGCGGGTTGCTGCCAGTCCAACTGAGCTTCTTCTTTACTTAACTTGGTGGCGTAAGTGGCTAATTGCGCATCTTGAACCTGGGCTTGTGGCAGCAGGTCAGTGAGTTGGTGTAGGGTATCTAACAACGCCGGCGGCCCTAACTCGGCCAGCTTGGCATACAAGGACGCGGAAGTATCGCTTGGACGGATCGGTAACCGTCGTTCGAGTAATACCGGGCCGGTATCAAGACCCGCCTCCATCAACATGATAGCAACGCCAGTTTCGCTATCGCCAGCCCATAGGGCCCGCTGAATAGGTGCTGCACCACGCCAACGAGGCAACAAGGAACCGTGCACATTGATGCAGCCATAGCGTGGTAAATCAAGCACAGCTTGGGGCAAGATGATGCCATAGGCAACCACCACCATCACATCGGCCTGATAATCTGCTAAGGTTTGTTTTGCTGATTCTGATTTAAAAGATTGCGGCTGCTCAATCGTCAGTTGATGCGCTAGCGCTAACTCTTTGACGGCGCTGGCCTGTAATTTCTTACCACGCCCAGCCGGGCGATCTGGCTGAGTGTAAACAGCCACCACCTCGATGGTGTCATCCTTAAGTAATGCCGCCAGATGTTGCGCTGCAAAATCTGGCGTACCAGCAAAAACTACGCGCAGCTTATTGGCCATATAAACGAGCTTCTTTCTCTAATTTTTTGCGAATGCGATCACGTTTTAACGGCGATAGATAATCGACAAACAATTTACCATCAAGATGGTCAATCTCGTGCTGAATGCAAATGGCTAGCAAGCCTTCAGCGGTAAGACTGAAAGATTCACCGTTTTTATCCAACGCTTGCACTGTTACTTTGCCGGCACGCTCAACATTGGCGTAGACTCCAGGAAAGGATAAACAGCCTTCTTGATTGGTAAAATGGCCTTCTTGTGCTGTAATCTCAGGGTTAATGAAGACGAGGGGTTCGTTCTGATCTGGGCTGCAGTCGGCCACAAACAAACGGCGGTGAATATTCACCTGAGTAGCAGCTAGGCCAACGCCTTCAGATTCGTACATGGTTTCAAACATGTTGTCGATGTCAGCACGCAGGGCATCATCTACCTGCGCAATAGGCTGTGCGACAGTGCGTAAACGCTCGTCGGGATATTTTAAAATTGTTAATTTAGTCATAACCTGTCATTCGCTTGTTTCATATTGGCTAATTTTAACGTAATTTGAGGTTAAACACACGGTTTTACAATGGAGCTCCCCATGACTAAGAAGCATTATTGTACGATTGCGGCTATCGGCTTTTTCAGCCTTAGTTGCCATTCTGCGTTAGCTTCTGCACCGCTGGTTGATTCACAACCGCTACCACAGCCCGCTGTGGGGGCTGAAAGTCGGGGGACGCTGGTGCAAATTAAGCAAGGCGCACCAACCGAATACGTGGTGAAAAAAGGCGATACCTTATGGGATATCTCAGCACTCTTTCTTGATGATCCATGGCTATGGCCCGAGTTATGGCGGATAAATACTGACATCGCCAATCCACATCTCATTTACCCAGGCGACAAATTGTATTTGGTATGGGTAGATGGGCGACCTCAGCTTACTCGCAAACCGCAGCGGACCCTCTTACCTGAGGGTACAGTACAAGCAAAACGACAGCCGATTCCAACCTTTGCGCGCGATATGTTAGAACCATTACTTACGGAACATCGCTTGGTAAGTGCTGAACACTTGGCTCAGCTACCGGTGATTGTCGGCGACAATCGCGGTGCCCCCCGAGTGAACGGCTTAGCGCCAGTCTTTATCGATGCTGCTGCTGGACAACTTGAGCAGCAAGAATATGCTATCTTCACCCCGGTCGCAGAGTTAGCCCAGGGGCAACTGTTACGCCTAGTAGCCAACGTCCAAATTACCCATCCGCAAGATGGCTACTGGCAAGGGGAGGTTAGTAAGTTACAACGCGAAATTCGCCGCGGCGATGTGCTCCTGCCGCTAACGCCTACCGAGCTACCCGAGCTGATAGTTCCTAGTAATGGAGCCGTCCCTATGGGGCATATTATCGGGTCTTTAAATGAGCGCCGTGAGCAAGGTAAGTTTGATTTGGTGGTGTTAGACCAAGGCCGAGCAGAAGGTGTTACTACCGGACAAATGTATCGTGCCGTACGCGCGGGTACTCGGGTGTTTGTCGATGGCGAATCTATCAGTTTAGTGAACCCTTATAAACCCAGCCACGCTATTTCATCGCTGTGGCGAACCACCGCTGAATTGCCGCTGCAACAAACCGCTGAGCTGATGGTCTTGCAAGTGCAGGAGCATAGCAGCTTTGCCATTGTGTTGAGGGCACCAGAATGGTTGCGGGTTGGGGCTACCTTTTTACCCATGCAGGTGGCTGCAATGCAGCGCTAAGCTGGGCTTAGCTCGCTTTTTTACAATTTCAATTGCAAGGATGCAAAGCAATGATGGCACAGGATCATCGCGGTATTTTATTACTCGCTTTTGGCAACGGTAAGCTCCGACGAGAATGTCGCAAAGCCAGCTCATTTACTAACGCCATCGAGCTGGCGCAGAGGTCACCGCACGCAGCTGACGTGGTCATTGAAGCGGCGCACGTGGCCAGGTTAGAGCGTTGGCTTGAATTACCGCAAACCCAGGTTGTGAGTTATTTTGACGCCTCCTATCCTGAAGCTCTACGCTATGTAAGTCAGCCCCCATTAGTGTTGTTTTGTCATGGAGATGTGGCGCTGTTGCAGTGCTGCGCTGTTGCTATTGTCGGTAGCCGCAATGCTAGCCCTACCGGGCAACATACAGCGGATTATTTTGCCCGTGGTTTAGCGAGTAGTCAGGTAGTGATTATTAGTGGGCTCGCCATGGGGATAGATGCCGCCGCCCATCGTGGTGCGTTGGCGACTGGCCGCACCATTGCGGTACTAGCGGGTGGGCCAGACGTTTACTACCCAGCCCGAAATCGGCAACTACAACAACAGATCGCGCAAGCGGGCTTACTCGTTTCAGAGTTCGCGCCCGGAGTACCAAGTAAGCGCGATCATTTTATCCGTCGCAACCGTATTATCGTCGCCTTAGCTCAGTTGGTGTTGGTGGTAGAAGCCAAACCACGGAGCGGTTCGCTGAATACAGCAAAACAAGCCCTTGAGCAAAATCGTAGCCTCTTTGCCGTGCCCGGAAGCATTTGGGACCAAGGAATGGGGGGCTGTCTGATGTTATTGCAACAAGGTGCAGGGTTAGCGATGTCGATTAATGATGTGCGGCAAGAATTGAATTTACCAAGTTTGCCCCCATCTACTTCAGCAGAGGACGAAATTAATTCGCAACCGAGCTTGGCAAACACGCAATTGTTGGCTAATGTGGGCAATGAGGTCACTTCAATAGATACCATAGTAGCGCGCAGCAAACTTCCAGTTGCGATTGTATCAGAGCAACTGGTATTGCTTGAATTAGAAGGGAGAGTGACTTCTGTTGCCGGCGGCTACATAAAAGTGGGGAGGCGCTAACCATGTTTGATATCCTCATGTATTTATTTGAAAACTACATTCATTCTGATATGGAAGTAGTCGTGAATCATGATGAGTTAACCGATGAGTTAACTCGGGCGGGATTTCATCGGCAAGAAATTCAGAAAGCTTTAGCATGGTTAGAGCGCTTAGCTGATCTGCAAGAAAGCGATCTGAAGGCGGGTCTGAATCGTAGTCAAAGCAAATCGACGCGGGCTTACACAGCAGAAGAAGTAGCTCGAATTGATTGCGCCAGCCGCGGCTTTATCATGTACCTAGAAAATCTTGGGGTGTTGGATTTTGCTACCCGAGAAATGGTCATCGATAGAGTGATGGAGCTCGATGCAAAAGAGTTCACTCTAGATGATTTAAAGTGGGTGGTGTTGATGGTGTTGTTCAACGTGCCCGGCCATGAAGATGCCTATAATCAAATGGAAGGTTTGTTGTTTGAAGAGCCAGATGGTTTATTGCATTAAATGAGTGACAACTTTCTAGAGCCCCAAGCACTCGGAGTTCCTTGCCCCAAGTGTCAGCGAGATTTACAACTCAAAAAAGGCCGCTATGGCCTTTTTGTTGGTTGTAGTGGTTATCCCGCTTGTGATTACATGACTGCCGCAGATTTCGATCCCGGTACCGATGCCCGCTGTCCTGAATGCCAGCAAGGTAAGATGGTACAAAAAACTAGCCGCTTCGGTCATTCCTTTTATGCTTGCGATCAATACCCCTCATGTCGTTATTCCGTGAAGTTACCGCCGGTGGCAGAAATTTGCCCGAGTTGTGGTTACGGGTTGTTATTACGCAAAAAAACCAGTGCGGGTGAGCGCCTAATTTGCGCAAAAGATACCTGCGACTACAAATCTCCAGTAAAATAATCCGCAGTTTTAGCGTTAGCGAGAAAGAACATGTTAGACAGTGAACAATGGCTAGCAGCCAAGCAAGCGTTTCAAGCTGGGCAGGTGTTGGCTTATCCTACTGAAGCCGTATTTGGGTTAGGTTGTGATCCTCGTAATGAAAGTGCAGTGCGCGCTGTACTTGCCTTAAAACAGCGCCCTGAAAGTAAAGGCTTGATTCTTTTGGCTGCCGATTACAGTCAGTTGGTGCCCTATGTTGATGATCTTGCGATTCCACAGGATAAGCGGTTTGCGGTGTTCTCAAACTGGCCAGGTGCCGTCACTCTATTATTGCCGGCAGCCGCTAATGTCCCAGAATGGCTGCGTGGCGACCATAATCAAATTGCGGTACGTGTAACCGCACATGAACCAGCGCGGCAGTTATGTAAGGCACTCGGCTCAGCAATCGTTTCGACCAGCGCCAATCGCTCCGGGCAGCCAGCCTTAACCACAGCTGCGCAAGTAACAGCAGAGTTTGGTGAGGGAGTGGCGTGGGTGATGCCTGCGGATGTGGGCGGAGCAAGTAAGCCGTCACGTATCATCGACCCTTTAACCCAGCAGGTAATACGAGATTAATCATGCCAGATTCGATGTTAGAGCAAGTAAAAGCCTATTTAACCAATCTTCAAGACCAGATCACCGAAGCATTGGAACAGGCAGATGGAAGCGGGCAATTCACCGAGGACGCCTGGCAACGCCCTGGTGGCGGTGGTGGGCGTTCGCGGGTGTTACGTGATGGTGCCGTATTAGAACAAGGCGGGGTGGGCTTTTCGCATGTGTATGGCGAACAAATGCCAGCATCTGCTACGGCGCATCGACCTGAGTTAGCCGGTCGTAACTTTAATGCCTGTGGGGTGAGTTTAGTGATGCACCCGCGTAATCCCTACGTACCTACCAGCCATGCTAACGTGCGCTTTTTTATTGCCGAAAAAGCGGATGCAGAACCGGTATGGTGGTTTGGAGGCGGGTTTGACCTAACTCCGTTTTACGCCAACGATGAAGATATTAAGCATTGGCATCAAGTTGCATATGAGGCCTTGCAGCCCTTTGGTAATGATTTATACCCAGCCTATAAACAATGGTGTGATGAGTATTTTTATTTGAAGCACCGTGGCGAAACACGCGGCGTTGGTGGTTTGTTTTTTGATGATTTGAACGAGCGAGGATTTGATGAGAGCTTTGCCATCATGCGAGCCGTTGGCGATGCCTATTTAGCGGCCTATTTGCCGATTATCTCCCGCCGTAAAGACATGCCTTATGGCGAGCGCGAGCGGCAATTTCAGCTCTACCGTCGTGGCCGCTATGTTGAGTTCAATTTAGTCTGGGATAGAGGTACTTTGTTTGGCTTGCAAACCGGCGGTAGAACCGAATCTATCTTAATGTCGATGCCACCGTTAGTGCGCTGGGAGTATGGCTATCAACCAGAACCAGGCTCACCTGAAGCTCGGCTCTATGAGGATTACCTTAGGCCGCGCGATTGGCTCGCCGAACTTTAATCGGTATTTATCATGTGATGAGCCAGTGCCGTGTAACGACTTTTTAGCTGCATCTTCAGTAAATCATCTTGCACTTGCTCATCTAAAACTTGATACATACACATCAACCATTGATCGCGCATGGCTTCGTCTATGCGAAAAGGCAGGTGCCGTGCCCGTAGCCGAGGATGCCCATATTTTTCTTCGAAGAGTGCCGGGCCACCCAGCCAACCACTAAGAAACTCGAAAAATTTCTGTCGAATTTGGGTGAGGGGTTGTGGATGCATGGCCAACAGTTCAGCTGCGCGTGGGTCTGTTTCCATGATATCGTAAAAACGCTCAGCCATAGCTCGTACTGCGTGTTCACCGCCAAGCTGATGATAGAAACTACTATCTGGGGCTGCTTTCTTTTGCGAACGGAGAAAATTAAACATGGCGCTTTTTACCGTATTTGGAAATCCAATTGCACAAAGCCTATCGCCACAAATCCATCAATTATTTGCTGAACAAGCGCAAGTAAGCCTCAACTATTCGCGCAGTTTAACATCTCCGGCACAGTTCTCACGAGCTGTTGCGGCATTTTTTCGCAGTGGCGGCGCAGGAGCCAATGTAACGTCACCGTTCAAACAACAAGCCTATCAGTTGGTGACCCATGTTACAGCTCGAGCGGCCAGTGCTGGCTCGGTGAATACCATAGTTGCACTCGGACATGGCCAATTATTGGGAGATAACACGGATGGCTACGGATTGGTGCGTGACTTACAGCGCTTAGGGTTTGATCTGACCCAGCTAACTATCGTGCTGCTCGGTGCGGGGGGAGCAAGCCGTGGCTGCTTACAGCCTTTGCTAGATGCTGGCGCGGCTACCTTAGTGTTAGCTAATCGAACACTTAGTAAGGCTCAGCAATGCGTGGAAGGCCTTGAGCATGCGCGCCTTAGTGTTGCTAGCTTAGCTGAACTGGAGAACCAGCTAGAACCCTTACAGCAACCCTATCTGTTAATCAATGCGACGAGTGCTGGTCTTCATGGTGATCAACTGGCCTTAGCGCCCGCGATATTTGCCCAGGCAACGGCTTGTTATGATATGAGTTATAGCTCAAATCCTAGTCTGCTCACGCCTTTTCGCCGGCAAGCACAGAAAGCAGGAGCACCACGCACCTTTGATGGGCTAGGGATGTTGATTGAGCAGGCGGGCCTGGCGTTTCAGTTATGGCATCAGGGGATAGAACTTGATACTAGGCTGGTACATCAGCGCTTACAGCAACAATTGCAACAATGATAGGATTAGTCACGCAACACAATATTGGGGCTTAAATCGACATCACCTTCATGGTTTACGGTCGCAAACTCACTGCCGCGCCTAACCACAGCAAGCGGACCTGCCTCGGTGTTGCGAATAAAGGCGAGGTCATAGCCAAACTTCTGTAACTGGTAGACACCAAATTTCTGGTCCATCGAGAGGCGTTCCCACCACTCTGACTGATTCAATGCAATACGTCGGCGCTCAAAATCTTCAAGTTGCCGAAGTTCTTCTGTGCTGAGTTTCATTGATTCAGTTTCCATAACACCACGTGCGTAGCTAGTTACCCAAGTTTGGCGCAAGTATAACCTATGGATGATAGGTTGATCAGCTTTGGCCACTGTCATCTTAAAACAATAGTATAGATCAGATATCGCCGAACTATGACAGTGAGTATATACGAAAACTAAGCAAATGTTGATTCCTTTTAAATTTATAAGGAAATCAGCAAGGTTAAAAAATGATCTAAAAAGATCAAAAATTAGGCTGGTATTCCATTTTCTTTATGGTAGTCTTTCAGACCGGTTAGCAAAAAACCGCATAAGCTTAGCGCCCATTTGGCTGTAGCTTTAAATCAGTTTCCACAACTGAAAGAAAAATAAAAATAAAACGCAGTTATGGGGATTTCTAGTTCGTAACCCCTTGTTTTAAAAGCCCTTAATTCAAAAATGCACACCAGAGGTTGATTACCTTTAGCTGGTGCGATAGGTCGTTGCACACAGACTTATGCACAGGTTGTCCACATTTGTATTCAAGTTGAGCTAAGGTATCATTCTGGCGTCTTAACGGCGCCTGTGGCATCCTAGCAACACGACTGGCATAACACCTATGCACCCTAAAGCAACGAAGCTCAAGTAGAGACACATCATGGCTGAAGTTCCAAAGAATCCATTCATATTAGTTGATGGCTCATCTTATTTATTTCGCGCATATTATGCGCCACCGCATATTACCACCGCAGCAGGGGAGCCAACTGGAGCCATTTATGGTGTCGTTAATATGCTACGCAGTTTATTGAAGAAATATCAGCCATCGCATATGGCCGTTGTTTTTGACGCCAAAGGGCCCACGTTCCGAAATGATATGTATGCTGAGTACAAGGCGAACCGGCCACCTATGCCTGATGACCTACGTCAGCAGATTCAGCCGTTGCACGACATAGTACGGGCATTGGGATTACCCTTGTTATGCATTGATAGTGTAGAAGCTGATGACGTGATTGGTACCCTTGCTCGTCAAGCCGGCGAGGAGGGGCGTTTTACCTTGATCAGTACCGGTGACAAAGACATGGCGCAATTGGTGAATGACCATGTCATGTTGATTAATACCATGACGGATACCTTATTAGACCAAGCCGGTGTCGTTGCTAAATACGGGGTTGAACCTGAACAAATCATCGATTATTTGGCCTTGATGGGTGATAGCTCAGATAATATTCCGGGGCTACCTAAAGTAGGTGAAAAAACCGCCTTAGCCATGTTAACTGGCATGGGTTCGATCGATGCGATGCTGGCCGACCCTGATGCGCTAGCACAACTAAGTTTTCGTGGGGCAAAGACCATGCCCGACAAGCTGCGTGAGCATTGCGATATTCTAAAGCTCTCGCGCGAATTAGCTACCATTAAGCTTGATGTGGCGTTAGATTTTACTCCAGATCAACTAGCGATCAAGCCGGCCGATCAGGAGCAGTTGGTAAGCTTGTATCAAAGATATGAATTTAAACGCTGGTTAGCTGAGGTCCTAGCTGAAGGTGCTAGCACGGACCAAGCGCTCGGATTGGCTGCAACTCCGGCTGCGGCCGCTGCTGCACCAACAGCAGGAGCGCCATTCCAACCGGACCAATATCAGCTCATCACTAGCATGCCCCAGTTGCAGCAGTGGTTGGAGAAATTACAGCAGGCCGACTATTTTGCGGTTGATACTGAAACGACCAGTCTGAATTATATGGAAGCCGAACTGGTGGGCATGTCTTTTGCGACTTCGGCAACCGAGGTTTGCTATATTCCGCTTGCTCATGATTACCCTGGGGCCCCAGATCAGCTTGACCGGGCCGAAGTCTTAGCTTTGTTTAAACCTTTGTTAGAAGACACAAAGCCCCAAAAGATTGGCCAAAACCTGAAGTATGACAGCCATATTCTACGCCGCTACGGGATTAAATTAGCGGGTATCAAGAACGATACCATGCTCAATAGTTACGTCTTGAACAGTGTGGCATCGCGCCATGATATGGACAGCCTAAGCTTGCAGTTTCTTGGTCATAAGTCTATCTCGTTTGAAGAGATTGCTGGTAAAGGTGCCAAACAGCTCACTTTTAATCAAATTGCTTTAGAGCAAGCCGCACCTTATGCCGCTGAAGATGCCGATGTCACCTTGCGCTTGCATCAACAGTTGTGGCCCCAAGTTGCTGATGTGACCGAGCTTAAGTCGGTGTTAGAAACCATCGAACTGCCACTCGTGCCAATCCTTGTGGCTATTGAGCAACAAGGCGTGCAAATCGATGCTCAGCAGTTAGCGCTACAAAGTCATGAGATAGCTAAAGAATTACAGCAGTTAGAAACGCAAGCTTATGAGATTGCGGGCGAGACTTTTAATTTAAGCTCTACCAAACAACTCCAGACGATTTTATTTGAGAAACTGCAAATTCCAGTGCAGAAAAAGACGCCCAAGGGTGCCCCCTCGACCGCTGAAGACGTGCTGCAAGAACTAGCCTTAGATTATCCGCTACCAGATATCATTCTACGCCACCGTGGCCTAAGTAAGCTGAAATCAACCTACACGGACAAGCTACCTAAGATGGTGAATCCCCGTACCGGACGTATTCATACTTCTTACCATCAGGCGGTAACTGCCACCGGTCGTTTGAGTTCAAGTGACCCTAATTTGCAGAATATTCCTATTCGAAATGAAGCCGGGCGGAGAGTTCGTAAAGCTTTTACCGCGCCTGCGGGTTACTCCATTATGGCTATCGACTACAGTCAAATTGAGCTGCGTATTATGGCTCATTTATCGCAAGACCCAGCTTTGGTTGAGGCGTTTTCTAAAGGTCGGGATATTCATAAAGCCACAGCCGCAGAAGTTTTCGGTGTCGCCTTAGATGCTGTCACTAGCGAACAGCGGCGTCGCGCCAAAGCAGTTAACTTTGGCTTGATCTACGGCATGTCGGCGTTTGGTTTAGCCCGTCAACTGGATATTCCGCGTCATGAAGCTCAGCTGTACATGGATAAGTATTTTGACCGTTTTCCTGGAGTGCTGCGGTACATGGAAGAAACCCGCGAACAAGCCAAACGAGATGGTTACGTGAAAACTATCTACGGACGTAGACTGCACTTGCCAGAAATCAAAGCTCAAAATGCGATGCGTAGAAAGGCCGCTGAGCGAGCCGCGATCAACGCCCCAATGCAGGGCTCTGCTGCGGATATTATTAAGCGTGCGATGATAGCGGTGGCTGATTTTATCGAGACAGAAGCGACGACTGACGATGTTCGAATGATCATGCAGGTACATGATGAATTGGTCTTTGAAGTAAAAACCGACAAGGTCGCAGACTATCAAGCTAAGCTGGTAGCAGTGATGGAGCAAGCCGCGGAACTACAAGTGCCATTGATTGCCGAAGCTGGGGTAGGCGACAACTGGGATGAAGCGCATTAATTTTTAAAGTATTTAAAAACAAATGGTTATGAACTTATTGGCAAATTATGCAAAAAAAATTCAGGTTTTTGGAACTTATCAAAATTTAGCCAGTCTGAATTAGTGAAAGGCGCATTAAACGAGTTTTTAAGTGTCGTTTGATTAACCTTTCAGAGATGTTCTCTCCCTGGATTGTAGTATGACTTTTGCCCGGCCTTGTGCCGGGCTTTTTCTTTTCTAAGCGAGGTTAAAGCGGCTTTTTACGCGACCGACGATTGGCAATCCAAACACCGAATAAAATAGCAGCCATACCAAACCCATGGGCCATTAAGAACGGCTCACCATCAAGTACGCCTAAAATGAGGGCAACAATCGGAATCAGGTAGGTGACTGAACTAGTAAAGGTGGTGTCGGTTAATTTCACGACCGTGTTAAAGATAACCAGAGCTGCTGCCGTACCTACAATACCCAGCACTAATACCGCCGCCAAGGATAGCTGAACGCTCTCAAAATCGCTCACTTGGGCGATGAATGGCGTGGCAAACAGCAGATACAACAAGGCTGGTGGCGCTACTAGAAATAACGACACGCCAGTAATGGTTAGCGCACTAAGATCAGGAATATGGTGTTTGATGAGGTTTAAATTGAGGCCGTAACACACGGTGGCAGCAAGAATAAGTAATCCATACTGATTAAACGCAAACGCTCCGGCTTCTCCTGCAGTTACGAGTAGCGTCGTACCTACTAAACCTATAGCAATACCTAACCATTGTTGCGGCTTTGCTACTTGCTTGAAAATAAAGACCCCTATCACAAGGGTCGCAAGCGGAGTAAAGGTATTGAGGACGCCGGTAACGCCGCTGGGTAACTGAGTTTGAGCGAAGGCGAATAGAAAGGCTGGAATAAAACTACCAACCAAGCCAACACTTATGAGCTTGGGCCAATGATGACGCTGCACATTATGCACTCGCTTCACTATGAGCGGAAGCAGTACCAAGCCAGCTGAGGCAATTCGCAACGCAGCCAACTGATCTGGACTAAAAGTGAGCAACCCTTTTTTGATCAACAAAAACGAGCTGCCCCAAATCAGGGCCAAAAGTAACAGCAGCAACCAAGCCTTTAATGGCGGTACCTCAGGAGACTGTGTGCTATTCATGATCCGGTGATACTGACTCCGTGTCCAAGCTGTCATCAAGCTCTACAGCTTCGTCAACGACGGGCTGATTTAACCAGTCACTCAGTTTTGCCTCAACTGCTGGCAGGCCTAAGCGATTCAGCGATGAGAACATTTCAATGGTGATGTCACCACCAAACACCATAGCGGCCTCGCGTGCCTGTAATAAGGTTGACTTACGGGCTCCTGGTTTAAGCTTGTCCGCTTTGGTAAGCAGCACCAGCACCGGGATTTCGCTCTCGGTGGCCCAATGCAATAATTCTTGATCGACATCACGGTAGGGGTGACGGATATCCATCAATAATACGAGGCCTTTGAGCGAGCGACGCTTTTGTAAATACTCGCTTAGCGCTTGTTGCCATTTTTCTTTGATCGCAATCGGTACTTTTGCGTATCCATAACCAGGTAGGTCAATAAGACGCTTACCCGGAAGTACCTCAAATACGTTGATTAGTTGGGTGCGGCCAGGAGTCTTACTGGTGCGAGCCAGCGCCTTCTGCCGTGTGATAGTGTTTAATGCGCTAGATTTACCAGCATTAGAACGCCCAGCAAAAGCAATCTCGACCCCTGAGTCATCAGGTAATTGTCGAATATCGGCTGCGCTGGTGATAAATTTTGTTGGTTGAAAGTTTAATATGGTGCTCATAGACGTGCCAGACCTCAATAGAAAGCGTATACTAGCATGATTAGGCGTTTAATCCTTACAACTTTTGTGTAAAATAGCGTCTGTTACAACATCCAGAGCAGAGATATCGATCATGAAAAAAATTGCATTGTTCGTAGGCCTCTACGTTGGTTTGACCGGGTTTGCCATGGCGGCTACTGGTAATGCCGAAGCAGGTCAACAAAAAGCCGCCGTATGTGCCGCATGTCACGGACCTGATGGTAATGCTCCATCGGATATGTACCCGAAAATTGCGGGTCAGCATGAAGGGTACCTGTTTAAACAATTAAAAGATTATAAGCTAGCTGCTGAAACCGGCGGCTCGCAAGGCCGTGCTAACGCAATCATGCAGGGCCAAGTAATGATGTTAAGTGAGCAAGACATGGCTGACTTGGCGGCTTTCTATGCTGGTAAAGACATGAGCGGTGGCGAAGCACCTGAAGATGTCATTGCTGCCGGTAAAAAGCTATTTATCGCTGGTGATGAAACTCGTGGTATTGCAGCTTGTGCAGCTTGTCATGGTCCGCGTGGCGATGGCATGGGTTTAGCTAATTTCCCAGATATTTCTGGTCAGCATGCGGCTTATACGAAACAACAGTTAGAATTGTTCCGCAGCGGTGAACGTGCCAACGATATGAACAATATGATGCGTGACGTTGCCAGTAAACTGACCGATAAAGATATTGAAATTTTGTCTCAATACATCCAAGGCTTGTACTAAGCCTAGCGGATAACGCACAAAATATGAGCAAAAAGGGCAGCTTGATAGCTGCCCTTTTTATTTTTTTGTTGCATCCGAATGACTGTTAAACCCGCGTAAAATAACGATTTGTCAATTATGGTTATATGAAATACCTTTCTTATAACATAAAAGTCATTGATTAAATTTTGTGAATCAGTAGTCTGAATGCCATTGAAATCAAGCAAGCCCACGTGATTAGTGGCGTAGCGAGAATCAAGCGGGTTATTAATTAAGGCAAGAATGACCCAAAAAGGTTCACGTAGAAAAGAATAATAATCCAGGGAATAACAACACGGCCAGGAGGCCACCTTTTAACCAAGCACAATAAAAATAACAGAGCTCGGTTAATGCGCTTAACATAATAACAATAATAATAAAAAGCTCAGGGACGTTATAATTAAAAACAAGGAAGATAGTGACAACCGTTCTCGAAAATCGCACGTGCGCTGTGTGGAAAGATGAGAATAAATCAGGCGATGGCAACATCGCCTTTTTTATTGCCGCCAAGATAAGGTAAACTAGTAGCCAGTTTATTCACTTCCACAGTTGGAATGGCACTATATGACACGCCGTAAGAAAACCCGCAAAACAGGGCCATTAGCCCCTTCAAAACGCGTTATTCCCGAGTGGGAAAAGAGTAAATCCGATGCCTCAGGCGCGCACGCTGGTAAAGGTCGTAAACCTGGGAGTAGATTCAACGTTGCACCAGCCAGTAAAGCTCAGGCAACGGCTCAGGCTAATGTCCATGATCCACGGTTAGGTAGTAAAAAACCCATCACCCTTATGGCTGCAGATGCAGTGGCACCCGTAGTACCAAGTTTTGACCGTAAAGCAGCTATGGCGGAACTCGCAGCCATAGAAAATGATGAGCGGTTGCAGGATCTATTGGACCGTTTAGATGAAGGCGATGAACTATCTGTAGCTGAATCTCGTTATGTAGATGAACGTACCACGCGCTTTGAGCAACTAGCAGAGCTATTGGGCTTAGATCTAAACGACGATGAGGATGATGATGATTGATGCACACATGCCCTGGTGGGGTTGGCTAATACTTGTTGCTGGGGTTCTGATCATTGCCGGCTTAGCTTTTTATGCTGGACGTTTGATTGCGCAAGTCAAGTTTCAGCGGCGTCAGTTGGATCAGCGTCGCGATGAAGCCCTAGCGGGACGTAATGAGCGCCTGCTAGAAAGCATTGTGACCATTGCCAAGGCCATGGAGCAGGGGCAATGTCCGCATTCTGAGGGCGCACTGCGATTAGTGGTGCTGCTTGATTTGCGGGTCGAATCCAATACAGCCAAGTATGCTGAGCGCTACCCAGCGTTGCATGATATGTATGAACGTATTAAGCACATGCCTACTCATGACGCCCGTAAACAGTATCCAAAGCAAGAGATCCGTAAAATGGATCGCGAGCGTGAAGGCTATGAAGTGGAGCTAGAGCAGCAGATTTTGAATGATGTACGCCAGTTACTGAAGGACTTTGCTTAACTAGCAAAGTCCTGCAGTTTGCCAAACACGTTATTGCTTATAGACCTGCCCGTCTTTGATAACCAAATTGATCTCACTCATCAAGCTGATATCTTCAAGTGGATTACCTGGGACAGCAACCACATCGGCCTTATTGCCCACTTTAAGGGTGCCAATGTCACTTACTCCGAGTAGGGTAGCAGCTTCAGCCGTAGCAGCGCGAATGGCCTCAAGAGGTGGCATGCCAGCCTCAACCATGTACTGAAACTCACGATAGTTCTCGCCGTGGTCATAAACCCCCGCATCGGTACCAAAAGCTATTTTGACACCGTATTTATAGGCTTCAGCAAAGGTGTTTTGAATCTTAGGGCCAATCTCGGCAGCTTTAGGTCGCACTAACTCGGGAAAATAACCGTCTATCTTGGCGCGGTCTGCTACCGAACGTCCGGCGGTGATGGTTGGCACATAATAGACGTTATTCTTCTTCATCGCACGCATCACTTCTTTATCCATGTAGGTGCCATGCTCAATAGAGTCTACCCCGGCCTCAATGGCGCGTAACATGCCTTCTTTACCATGGGCGTGGACGGTGACTTTCATGCCGTAGTCTTTGGCAGTTGTTACAATTTCGCGCAGTTCATCCATCATGAACTGTGGATTGTGGCCACTTTTTGCAACACTCAAGACACCACCGGTTACGGTTAGTTTGATCAGATCCGCACCATCTTGATAGCGAGCTCTGACCGCTTTCCGTGCGTCATAGGGGCCATCAACGACACCATCCGCTGGGGTTGGTTGTTCATATAAGCCTTCTTTGGCACCATTGGTGGGGTCTGCATGGCCGCCTGTGGTCGCAATGGATTTACCCGCTGAATAGATACGAGGACCTCGCACCTTACCAGCCTGAATAGCATCTCTTAAGGCGATACTGGCATTGTAGGAGTCACCTAGCTCGCGCACTGTGGTGAAACCTGCTAACAGCGTCTTTTCGGCATAGCTCACTGCATCTAGCGTGACATCCGCCGCGCTTTTGGTGAACTTATTCATGTAACTGCCAGGACCCAACTGCGAGGTAAGGTGGGTGTGCATATCAATAAACCCTGGCATAACAGTACTGTCTTTACGGTCGATGACGAGATCATCAGCGGTAGCGGTTTTGTAGCCTTGTTCTATGCCGATAATACGGCCCTCATCAATAACAATAGTCATTTGTTGCTGTGGTTTATTTTGGGTGCCGTCTATTAAGGTCCCCGCATAGACCAAGGTGTCCGCGTAGGCGCTGCCTGATAGAGCTAAAAGGATTGAAGCTGATAGTAATGTACGCATGCTGTAGTCTCGCTGTTATTGTTGTTCTGCTGGTGCAACAGGTGCGCCAGTGCTGCCTGAGCGGCGGCTGACTTTCACCATAGCGCTGTCTTGGGGGTTAGGTCAAATGTTAGACAACAGTCCCACAAAAGCACTTGCTTAAGGTAACGCTAAAGAGCAACTTTTGTTATACTAGCCGTCGTTTAATTCTTACTGGCCACAACCCTATGTTTAAGCGTATTCGAGAAGATATTCGCAGTGTTTTCGCTCGCGACCCTGCGGCACGCAACAGTTTTGAAGTTCTGACGACCTATCCAGGCTTACACGCTATTTGGTGGCACCGTATGGCGCACAAATTGTGGGGATGGCGTTGCTATTGGTTAGCGCGTTTTATTTCTACCTTAGCGCGCTGGCTTACCGGCGTTGAAATCCACCCAGGTGCACGCATTGGGCGCCGTTTCTTTATTGATCACGGTATGGGTGTGGTGATTGGTGAAACCGCTGAGATTGGTGACGATGTGACCATTTATCATGGGGTTACCTTGGGCGGTACCAGTTGGAACCAAGGCAAACGTCACCCAACGCTAGCCGATGGGGTGGTGATTGGGGCAGGGGCTAAAGTCTTAGGGCCTATTACCATTGGTAAAAATGCGCGGATTGGCTCAAATGCGGTGGTCGTAAAAGATGTACCAGCTGAAAATACCGTCGTCGGCATCCCGGCGCGAGTGGCAGGCTCTCCAGTTAATGCTGAAGTCACCAGGCGGCGCGAACAAATGGCTAAGCAATACGGCTTTGATGCCTACGCCATCTCAGCTGATAATCCAGACCCAGTAGCAACCGCCATTGGTCGCATGCTCGACCATGTGCATGTACTGGACCAGAAGGTTAGTGACCTATGCTGCGCAGTAAACAAGCTAGGTGGTAATGTCTGCGAAGAAATACCCCAAGTGCAACTGGACGATGAAGATTTTATTGATGCTGAAAAAGCAGCTGCAGAGCAGCGCAAGCGCGAACAGCACTAACATCTCTGGATCGGCACCTTTGGATCGGCGCCTTTGAATATGGGTCTTTAGACGAAAAAAAGCCGCTCATTGAGCGGCTTTTTAGAATGCGTTTCGCTAAATGCGTTGCTAAGGCAACGTCTTACATAGGTACTACGTTTTCAGCTTGTGGGCCTTTAGGACCTTGAGCGATAGTGAACTGAACAGTTTGACCTTCAGCTAAGGTTTTGAAACCGTCAGACTGAATAGCGCTGAAATGTACGAATACGTCTGCGCCTTGCTCTTGCTCGATGAAACCGAAACCTTTAGCTTCGTTAAAGAATTTTACTTTACCAGTTACTGTAGACATGCCGTGATTCCTCGTATTGCATGTGAAAATCTAGGGTAATGCTAATAAAAATACGTGTATTACTTGGGACTTACAAAACGAGGTACAGCAATAGACTTCGTAACAGGCCACAATTAGACAGCCGAATTTTTTCTAGCGACCGCCAGTATACGCTGATCACCTAAAGAGTCAATTAAAGATTTATTAACGCTTGTTTATTGCTTAACCGCCAACTTAGCCCCTAATCCAGTTTTTAGTAATATGGCGGAAAGTATCTGTGCCGGAACGGTGTAGCCATTCGTAAGCAGCCATCTCCGACGTGATGATGATGGCACCGGCTTGGCGTAAACGATGCAGAGCGGCTTGTTTGTCGCTATCGCGGCGAGAACTCACGGCATCTTCCACCACATACACTTGCTTGCCGGTACTAATGAGGTCGATGGCGGTTTGTAGAATACAGACATGGGTTTCCATCCCCATCAACACCACTTGATTGCGATCCATGTCGGCTAAAGCAGAGGTAAAATTAGGTTCTTGCATGGCACTAAAATGCATTTTCTCGATAACCTGGGCGTTTTCAATCACCCCAGCCAACTCGTCAACACTGATGCCTAACCCTTTAGGATATTGCTCAGTGACCAGAATCGGAACATTGAGCTCGTTAGCAATTTCACCTAACCAGCGCACTCTTGCCACTACTTTATCGCTTTGGTGAATCACCGGAGCGAGTTTCTGCTGTACATCAATGATAAGTACAACTGTATCTTCAGCACGAAGTAACATGTCATCTTCCTTTTCTAGAGGTAATACAAGTCAGCCAAAAGCTATTGCGTTTAATAGAGGTTAGTTATAGTTTGATAGAAACCATAGTAAGTTGTTAGTTTAATTTAAACAAGAACATCACAAGGATGCGGTCCAGATGCAACCGATTTCCGCTGATGCGGTGCTGCAAGAGTTTAGAAACAAGGTAACCGGCAATATCGTCTGGTTTATTGCGGGCACCACCCTGTTGTTGGCTGCAGTGCAAGGCTGGATGGGGCACTGGTGGCAAACTTTGATGATTCTAGTGGCCGGAGCTATTGCCGCGGCGGTGGCAGAATTGGCAGCAGAAATGACTTGGAGCCAATGGATTAATCAAACAGATACTGCTTTACTTGAAGCCAAGAAACAGGGTCGTAATCAAGTGAGTCAAGTGCCGACAGGAATGCCAACCCATGACCGAATTTAGCTCCTTTATGCCTACCGCTGCAATCATGCCAACGAACGTCTGGCAGCGTTTTCGCTTAGTTGCGATGCGCACCATCTACTTTGGCGTAGGAGCAATATTGCTCATGCTAGCGGTCTTAGCAGCCATGGACAAGGCTTGGTGGCAAGCATTGGTATTACTTTTGGTGGGCGGTGCCTTTGTGGTGACCTGGTGGAGATATCAACAGCACTTGGCCCCACAGTGGATTAACTTCGTGTTTGTTTGTGCGCTAGGCGCCTTGGTTAGTTTTAGCATGAAAAGTGCCGGCATGATGGCGGTGTACTGGATGTACCCGGTATTGGCGATGGTCTTTTTTATGTTCGATAAAACCATCTTCATTCTGGTCATTATGCTGGTGTACGCGCTTTTTGCCGCGGCAATGTATCAGTTTTTACCGTTCGACTACGCGTGGCGCATCGGTCTCTCCATGTTGGTTCTAATTGCGGTTGGCGCAACCTTTCTAGTGATGATGCTGAACATGCAGCGTAATCTGATTAAGGCGACCACCTCAGACCCTCTCACTGGTTTTTACAAACGCGAATATTTAGATGAATTACTGCAACACCACCTACAACAAGCTGAGCAGCGTCAGCACTCTTTGTGTTTGATGTTAATAGACTTAGATGCCTTTAAAGCGGTCAACGATAAATTCGGCTATATGTTTGGCGATGCGGTATTGCAAGATACGGCTCGCCGTATTCGCGACTGCTGTCGTCCAGATGATATTTTTATTCGCGGCAATGGCGCAGAGTTTATTGTGATTTTTCCTAATGCCAGTTTACGGGAGGCCGCGCAGTACAGTGGCTGTGTACTGGATAATTTACGCCATGAACCTTTTGCTATCAAAAGCATGATGGGGCGGGTAACGGCCAGCGCTGGGGTTACTCAATGGCGTCCCGGCGAAAGCTGGGAGCAACTGTTAGAAAAGGCCGACGATGCTATGGATACAGCGAAAAGCCAAGGTCGAGATCGGCTTAGAATTGCGCAATAAATTTGCACCGAGCGGACAGCATGGCTACAATTCGCTCCTTTAAAACAGGAGCAGCTAGCATGGCACCGGTATTGATCTTAATGGGGTCGAAATCAGATTGGCCCGTAATGAAGAACGCAGCAAAAATGTTGGAAGACTTAGGCGTTGCTTGGCAAGCGCAAGTGGTCTCTGCCCACCGTACTCCCGATTTACTGCAAACCACGATGCAGCAAGCTGAACAAGATGGGGTGCCCGTGGTGATTGCTGGCGCCGGCGGCGCTGCGCATCTGCCAGGAATGTTAGCCGCATTCACTGCTATTCCGGTCTTTGGTGTGCCAGTTCCGAGCAAACAACTTAAGGGTTTAGACAGCTTGCTATCTATTGTGCAAATGCCAAAAGGTGTAGCCGTAGGTACTCTTGCGATTGGTGACGCCGGTGCCGCAAACGCTGGTTTGTTGGCGGCTCAGGTTATCGGTTCGTTTGAGCCCACCGTACGCGCTAAGGTTCAGGCTTTTAGAGCCCACCAGCGTGAGCAAGTATTACAAGGGTCTAAGCTGGAGTTAGATGCATGAAAATTCTGTTTATCGGTGACGGCCAGCTAGGTCAGATGCTTGGCGCGAGCGGGATTAGCCATGGCCATGAGTGTCTACTTTTTAGTACCCGTAGTAACACCGTTAAACCTTTGAGTGCACAACTAGACTTGAGCATGAGCTTAGCCGAAGCTATTGCTTGGGCGGACGTGGTTAGCTGGGAACACGAGGATATTCCGGCGGATATCATCGCTGCAGCGCATGATAAATTTTTGATGGACCCCGCACGCATTAAGAGCCTTACCGATCGCCGCGCCGAGAAGAAATTATTTGATGATTGCCAAGTGCCAACCTCTCCGTGGCAAACTTACCACAACGCCGATGAGCTAACCAAGATCCTCCAGCAGGCGGAGCAGCCGTTGGTTCTTAAAGCAGCTCGTGGCGGCTATGACGGTAAAGGGCAGTGGCGTTTTGGGGTGGCTGATGAGGTAGCAGAAGTAGCTGCTGCTGCCGGCCAAGCGCCCGGTATCGCTGAACAAATGATAGCGTTTGAGCGCGAAGTATCGCTGGTAGGAGCGCGCAGTAAGGATGGTAGTATTTGTTGCTATCCACTGATTACCAATGTTCATGAGCGCGGTATTTTAAGTTATAGCTTAGGTGCGATAGACCCTGTGTCAGATGCATTGCAGCAGCAAGCTGAGGCATGCTTTAAACGTCTTACAGATGCGTTAAATTATGTCGGTGTGCTTGCGATTGAATTTTTTGTGGTGGAAGAACAGCAACAAACTAAGTTGTTGGTAAACGAGATTGCCCCGCGCGTACACAATTCGGGTCATTGGACCATGACCGGCGCCAATAGTAGCCAATTTGACCTGCATATTCGGGCGCTAACTGGCATGCCATTGCCGTTATTAAGATTAACGCCCACGCTGATGTTAAACGTGATTGGTGCCGAACAAATTCCAGCTGGATTGTGGCACCATGCCGATACCGATTGTCATTGGTACAACAAAGAAGCTCGCCCGGGCCGTAAGGTTGGTCATGTCAATATTCGTACAGCCAATCGTGATACGGCCCAGCAATGGGTGAGCCAATGGGCGCATAAGTTGCAGGTCTTGGCTGATTAAGCCAATACCTGCTGCAGCCATTTGCTAATGGCGGCTATCTGTTCTGGACACACCTGGTGTTGCATCTGAAACGTCTGATATTGCACTTGATAGTTATGCTCAGCCAGCCATTGCTGGGCATGTCTACCAAGAGCTTCAGCGACGACCGGATCTTGGCTGCCATGTTGCACTAAAATGGGCAGATCAGCATTAGCGCTGTGTGGTTGAATGCTTTGATGTGTCGCTAAGTAACTTGATAGCACCAGCAACCCGGCGAGGCGCTTGGGATAACTGAGAGCTGCTTCGTAAACTACCGCACCGCCTTGAGAGAAGCCTGCAAGAACAATGTGATCAGGTTTAATTCCGCGTTCTAGCTCACGTTCAATCAGTGCCTGTACTTGCGCTGCGGATTCACGCAACTGCTGTTCATCGACCTCACGCTCAATACTCATACTCAGAATATCGTACCAAGCGGGCATGCGCATACCACCATTAATGGTTACTGGCAGGTGCGGAGCATGGGGGAAGATAAAGCGTGCATGCACCCCCGCAGGTAACTGCAGGTGAGGCACCAAGGGTACAAAATCATGACCGTCGGCACCAAGGCCATGTAACCAAATGATGGCATGAGTTGCGGGCTGCTGAGGTTCAATTTGCTCGCAAGCTAAATACGACATATGAGTTATTCTCCAGATTTGTTGTTGCTGCGGTTTTTACCTAAACCGCCGCTGATAGTTAATTGCATGGCGTCAGCTGCCGACATGTCCAAGGGAGTCACGGCGCTACGCGGTACCATGATCATGTACCCGCCCACGTTGTAGCTCATGGGGAGAAACACTGCAATGTGGTCATCATCTAAAGTTTCTGACAGGCGATCGCCTTTAATTCCACTCTTTTTGGTGACGATGCCAATCAAACGAATATCGCCGCCGGGCAAATGCACCAGCACCACCGACTCGTCGGAGAAACTTTTGCCCGACATCAGATCAAAAACATCATTGATGGTGCCATAAATACTGCGAAGTAATGGCATCCGCTCCATAATATTTCCTGGCAACTGCCAGAGCTTATTCAGTGCTGTCCATTGCGAGCTAAAGCCGACCGCTGCGGCCAACACCAAAAAGCTGACAAAAGCCAGCCCGGGCAAATAATACTTATCCCCAAGCAAGGCTTTCCAGATCGGGCTTAACCAGGTTTCGATGGTCACCAATAACCAATGAGCTAAAGCGATTGTTACCACCAGCGGCAACAAAATAGCCAAGCCTTTGAGTAAATACTGTATGGCGGTTTTCATTGTGATAATCTCTAGCGACATGTTTCTATAGCTTAACGTCTTTTGAGGGCGATTATGAAGTTATTTGGCAGTTATACCTCACCTTATGTACGGCATTGCCGCATTGTGTTGGCATTACAGCAGCAACCGTACCAATTTATTATGACCGATCAACAAGCAAGTGGTCAGCATTCACCTACGTATCGGGTGCCCTTTTTACAACATAATGAGCAGACCTTTTATGACTCTGCCTCTATTGTTCGTTACCTACGTGAGCAAGCTGGACAAGCTTTTTGTCAAGATGCAGCGGACTATGATCTGTTTTGCATGGTGAACACCGCATTAGACACTACCATTAATCTCTTTTTGCTTGAACGAGATGGCTTAACAGCTGAGCATAGTGCCTACTTGCAGCGTCAGCAGCAGCGCATTGAGGCCATTTTAGCGTTGTTGAATCAACGTACGTGGAGCCTACCAGAACAGCCCGAGCAATTATCAGATGGGCTGTTACGGTTGGCTTGCTATTTGAGCTGGGCCCAATTTCGGCAGCAAATAGATATTTTGCATTACCCGAATTTACAACAATTTTTATTGGCACTAAATGGTCAGCCTTGGTTTGCTAACACACACCCAGCGCTGAGCTAATAATAACAATCGAAGGGAGTTATTGACCTATGAAATATATCGCCGCGGTGGCTAGCTTGGCACTCTTAAGTGCTTGCTCGCCGCAACCAGAAGAGACCTCAACGGAGGCTTCCATGCAGACATCCGTACCGTCGTCTATCACTTATCCAACTACGGTTCGAGGCAACGTCACTGATACCTATTTTGGTACGAGCGTAGCTGACCCATACCGTTGGTTAGAAGACGATCGTAGCGCAGAAACTGAAGCTTGGGTGAAAGCTCAAAACGAAGTAACGTTCGCTTACCTAAATGAAATCCCATTACGAGCGAAGATCAAAGACCGCTTAACTGAGCTGTGGAACTATGAAAAAGTAGGCTCACCTTTTAAAGAGGGTAACTACACCTATTTCTACAAAAACGATGGGTTACAAAACCAATACGTGGTTTACCGTACCGATGCAGAAGGGAACACGGAAGTCTTTCTTGATCCCAATACCTTCAGCGAAGATGGCACCACCAGCTTGGCTAGCTTGAGCTTCTCAAAAGATGGTTCGATTGCTGCTTATGCGATCTCTGAGGGCGGCAGTGACTGGCGTAAAATCATTGTGATTGATGTCGAAACCAAAGAACAGCTTGAACCTGTGCTGGTCGACGTGAAGTTCAGCGGTATTTCTTGGTATGGCAACGAAGGCTTCTATTACTCGAGTTACGATAAGCCGGAAGGGTCTGAATTATCAGCGAAAACCGACCAGCATAAACTGTATTATCATAAACTAGGTACTGCACAAGCTGACGATGCCGTGATTTTTGGCGGTACTGAAGCTGAAAAACACCGTTATGTGGGTGGCTATGTCACGGAAGATGACAACTATTTGCTGATTAGTGCATCCGTATCTACATCTGGTAACAAGTTGTTTATTAAAGATTTAACCAAACCAGAGAGCGAGTTAGTGACGATCGTGGGTGACACGGATAGCGATACTGGGTTGTTAGATAACGAGGGTAGCAAACTGTACCTAGTTACTAACCGTGATGCGCCCAATCAAAAAATCGTGACGGTTGATGCCAGTGCGCCGCAACCAGCTAACTGGCAAGATTTTATTGCCGAAACTGATTATGTGTTAAGTGCCTCAACGGGTGCTGGCTATATCTTTGCTGAATACATGGTGGACGCAATTGCCCAAGTACAGCAATACGATTACGACGGTAACAAGGTACGTGAAGTTGCGTTACCTGGGGTAGGGAGCGTCGGCGGCTTCTCTGGTAAGCGTGATGAAGAGACTTTGTACTATTCATTCACCAACTACAGCACACCAAGCACCATCTATGCTTATGAGCCAGATGCGGGCGAATCTGAGGTGTATGAACAGCCACAAACCGCGTTTAATAGCGATGATTATGAATCAAAACAGGTTTTTTACACCTCAAAAGATGGTACCAAGGTACCTATGATCATCACTCATAAAAAGGGCTTAGAGCTCGATGGCAGCAACCCGACCATTCTCTATGGTTACGGTGGCTTCAATGTCAGTCTCACGCCTTCATTTAGTATGGCGAATGCCATGTGGTTAGAGCTTGGTGGTGTGTATGCCGTAGCTAACTTACGTGGTGGCGGTGAGTACGGTAAAGCATGGCATGATGCCGGTACCCAGTTACAAAAGCAGAATGTGTTTGATGACTTTATTGCTGCGGCCGAGTATTTAATTGCTGAAGACTTTACCTCAAGTGAGCGCTTGGCGATTCGTGGTGGCTCTAATGGTGGCTTGTTAGTAGGTGCGGTGATGACTCAGCGCCCAGAACTTATGCAAGTTGCTTTACCAGCCGTTGGGGTACTAGATATGCTGCGCTATCATACCTTTACCGCTGGCGCTGGTTGGGCCTATGACTACGGCACTGCAGAAGACAGCAAAGAGATGTTTGAGTATCTTTATGGCTATTCGCCAGTGCATAACGTCAAGTCTGGTGTGGAATATCCAGCCACCTTGGTCACTACGGGCGACCACGATGACCGCGTCGTACCTGCGCACTCCTTTAAGTTTGCCGCAGAGCTTCAAGCTAAAGCCGGTGGTAGCAATCCTCAGCTCATTCGGATTGAGACCAATGCCGGTCATGGTGCTGGTACTCCGGTATCAAAAACCATTGAGCAATATGCTGATATTTACGGCTTTACCCTGTGGAACATGGGGATTAAAGAGTAATCCATAAGTGCATGAAAAAAGCCCTTGTTGGTTTATCCAGCAAGGGCTTTTTAGTACGTGTAATAACTGGTTTGGGTGCTAATCAATACTAGGCTTTATAGCTAGGAACTTTAGGGCCATGTACCACTTCAACACTCAACATGCCTTGGTCGATTGCCGCTGGCAGGTCTGTTTCTAACAGCGGCTGAGCCTCAGCAAAAGGTACAGTTAACGCCATGACGCCCCAGGCTTGATTACGGCCGTGCACTTTACCGGCGTAGAGCACCATATCGGCAAGCTGTAAGGTATCTTCCCAGTCCATTTGATTCTCGTTTAAATCCGCAAATGGATAACTGATAAAGCCTGCCGTCGCGGTAACATGCAGCTCTTTATCACCAGAGTGGATTGGCTTTTCGCTAATGGCAGCCAGTAATCTTGCGGTGAGGGCTGGTAAGCGCTTCTGTTCGGTGTTGCTAAGATAAATTAAGAACTCTTCACCACCCCAACGTACCACCAGATCGGAATCTCGCGAAACCTCTAATAAGCGCTTTGAAACCTCAAGTAACACATCGTCACCCACGGCATGGCCAAGATTGTCGTTGATGCGTTTAAAGTGATCGATATCGAGCAAAATCATCGCATCACCGTGCGCATCATGCTGGTCGTTTAACTTATTTTGTAAGGCTCGGCGGTTTAACAGCCCGGTAAGAGGATCACGAATAGATTGTTCAGCTAGTTTTACGTTCGCCACTTTAAGTTCTTGGTTAGAGCGACGCGCTGAGCGGTACAACATAAAGATTAAGACTGCGCCAAACAGTGCCACCACTACGAGAAGTAGAAGAATCGTACGTTTTTGCTCTTGGTTCTGAATGAGCTGCTGGTTCAACTCGTTTTTTTGCTCTAGTAGCAAAATTTGCTGAGCTTTATCTTTGCTATCGTACAAATTCTGTAACTCGGCAACGCTTTTCTGTTGCTCCGCTTTATAAATTTGGTCGCGTAGCTCTCGTTGCTCGAGCAGGATAGCAGCCTTTTCTTGATAGTTGCCGGCAATTCCAAGGGCTTCAGCATACTCACCAAGTAAGACTTCAGTGTCTACGGGCGCCCATTCAGCTCGTGCTAGTTCGACAATCTCAAGCATCTTACTCAGACCGTTAGCATAGTCGCCTTCGTAAACTTCAATAAAACCTAAGTTAAAACGAATGATGGTTTCGTTAAACTCATCGTTATTTAAGTTAGCGATAGCATAGGCTTCGTCGAAAGCTTGGCGCGCTCCGGCAAAGTCACGCACCTTCATATCGATATCACCAATATTATTAAGCACCGTTAAATAAGTGCTCTGATAATCGGTGTCGTCAGCTATAAGTTTTTTTACTTGGGCGTAATGAGCTAAGGCTGCATCATAATTTTCGCGGGCTGTTTCGATGACGCCACGCTGGAAGGTGACTTCTACCAAATAGGCTTTTGCATTAGGAAGCTCTGCCGTACGAACCTCAAGGTCATCCAATTGCTCTAGCGCAAGGTCATAGCTCTTCTGCTGATTATAAATGTTGGCGATGCGCAACTTGAGACTAGCTTGGCGCAATATAGTGCGCTCAGTATTGGTGCCGCTAATGGCATCTAGGGCATAGATAAGATGCTCGAGCGCTGCTGCGAATTGGCTACGAGCTGAATACACATAAGCAGCAAGATTATGCACAAAATACTTAACTCGAGGCATGGTTGCTTGTTCAACTGGCACTAACGCGTCATTAAGAATCGCTAACGCCTCAGAAACTTTATTATCTAACAGTAAAATATAGATTTCGGTGCCACCAGTTTCAGCTAAGGCATCGGGTAGGCCGCTGCGCTGCGCAAGTGCTTTCATTTGTTGTAAATAGTCTTGCGCCTGCTCGGGCCGTTTATTGTAATGATGATTAGAGGCGATGTAACCAAGCAGTCGAATGCGAGTCATGACCGGCGTTTGCTCGCTGGTGCTCTCATGCAGCTCAAGTAAACGAACCAGCGAGGCCTCATAATCAGACTCATTTAAGAGACCTTCGAGCTCTTCTTCTATTGCAGCATCCGTCGGCGGAAGCATGTCTGCATAACTCATATTGGCAAAGGTCAATGCCACCAATAAAAGCATGCTCAAAGTAGCCGCATGAATGTACCGAACCATGAATTCTCCCGCTGTTCTTCTTGGGTTATTAAGAGCACCTTATCGCACTGGTTGGGCCAGTGACAGACAAATGCGTTGAATAACCGCTATGACCGCTTATATGCTGTAGTGTTAATTGTTTGTAATCAAGCCGTTTGTTATACCACAAAGATACAAATGGTTACATATCGAAACAATGAAAATTTGCCTGTCAGCCAATTCAAGTTATAGTGCTGCAGTGAAAATATATCTTTACAGTTTCGTGTTTACCTTGAAGGAATCACACATGGCTTTAAGAAATAAATTTATAATCAGTGGCTTAGCGTTATCAACACTGATGATTTTTGGTTGCAGCAATGATGCGGCGACAGAATTAAAAGCGACACCGCCTGTCGCTGAGAAGATCCCGTACTTGGTTAAATCACCTCATGGCGACCGTAATGATCCATATTATTGGTTGCGTGATGATGAGCGCAAGGCGCCGGCTATGATCGCTCATTTAGAGGCAGAAAATGCTTATTACGATGCTTACCGCAGTAGCTATGCTGATTTAACCGCCACGGTTGAACAAGAAATCATCGGTCGTATCAAACAAGACGATAGCTCATTGCCTTATGTGAAAGGCGACTACGAATATTCAACGGTATACGAAGCAGGTAAAGAGTATCCTATTTACCAGCGTCGCGATTTGCGTGTTGCTGATGCTGAGCCTGAAGTGATGCTGGATGTGAACGAGTTAGCCCAAGGGCAAGCGTTCATGCAAGTAAGCAATATGCAGGTGAGCCCAAATCAGCAATTGTTAGCCTACATGGTGGATCCAACCGGTCGTCGTCAATACGAGCTACGTATTCGTGATTTAACCACCGGTGAAGACCTCCCTGACCGGCTACAAGGCTTATCTTCCGCTATAGCTTGGGCTAAAGACAACGAAACCTTGTTTGTGATTGAAAACGATCCGCAGACGTTACTATCAACTCGGGTATTGAAGCACAACTTAGGTCAATCTGCGGCACAAGCAGAATTGGTTTATGAAGAAACCGATAACACCTTCTATATGTACGTTAGTAATACCAAAGATGGTGAGTACATTACCATCAGCCTGTCCCAGACGGTATCGAGTGAGTTGCATATCTTAGATGCGGACACACCTAATGCTGAATTTACCTTGTTTGCACCG
Source organism: Pseudidiomarina fusca (assembly GCF_032227045.1). Classification (NCBI taxonomy): domain Bacteria; kingdom Pseudomonadati; phylum Pseudomonadota; class Gammaproteobacteria; order Alteromonadales; family Idiomarinaceae; genus Pseudidiomarina; species Pseudidiomarina fusca. Next base: position 81,085 of record NZ_JANFPJ010000010.1, on the reverse strand, counting down.
CGTGAGCGCCATCTGAAATACAGTGCTGACCATATTGATGGGCGCTGGATCATTCGCACCGATATGGATGCTCCGAACTACCAAATGATGCAAGTGAGTCATGCTGACATTGGTGATAAAGCTAACTGGCAACCATTGATTGCGCCAAGCGATGACGTCTTTATCCAAGATTATGAGGTGTTTACCGATTATCTGGCGCTTAACGAGCGCAGTGACGGTTTGCGCCGAATTCGCATTGTGCCTTGGCAAGACCCAGCCGCCGCGCAAGTAGTTGCAGCTGATGAGCAAGCCTACGTGATGTCGTTCGAGCGTAATGTCGAGCAAGCTACCGATACTCTACGTTACACCTACAGCTCGTTGACCACGCCAGCGACTATTTACGCATATGACATGACTAGTGGTGAACAACAACAGCTCAAGCAAACGGAAGTACCTAACTACAACGCGAGTTTATATAGCACTGAGCGCACTTGGGCTAAAGCTGATGATGGCACCATGGTGCCAGTCACCTTGTTGTACAAAAAGGGCTTTAGCAAAAACGGTACTGCGCCCCTTTATCAGTATGCCTACGGCTCTTATGGTTCTAGCTCAGATCCGTACTTCCGCTCGACGGTGTTTAGCCTAGTAGATCGCGGTTTTGTTTATGCAATAGCCCATATTCGTGGTGGCCAAGAAATGGGGCGGCAGTGGTATGAAGACGGTAAACTGCTTAATAAAATCAATACATTTACTGACTTTATTGATGTTACCGAGCACCTCGTAGCTGCAGGCTATGCGCATCCAGATAAAGTGTTTGCGATGGGCGGTAGCGCTGGTGGCTTGCTGATGGGTGCTGTAGCCAACATGGCTCCACAACATTACCGCGGGCTGATGGCACACGTACCTTTTGTGGACGTGGTCACCACTATGCTGGATGAAACCATTCCGTTAACCACCAACGAGTTTGATGAGTGGGGTAATCCTAAGCAAAAAGCTTACTACGATTATATGTTGTCGTATTCTCCATACGATCAAGTGAGTGTCCAGGACTACCCAGCGATCTTGGTTACAACCGGTTTACACGATTCACAGGTGCAATATTTTGAGCCAGCCAAATGGGTCGCTAAATTACGGGAACACAAAACCGATGCTAACCCGCTGATGTTCAAAACCAACATGACTGCTGGACATGGCGGTAGTTCAGGTCGGTTTGCGCGAATGAAAGAAATTGCGGAAGAGTATGCTTTTATCTTGAATTTGCTTGAAGCCAAGTAGACTCGATTTAAACCTGCGATAACTTCAATAAGAAAAAGCCAGTAAGTACTAACTTACTGGCTTTTTTATTTTCTATGCTAAGGGGTTAGCAGTTATCTTAAAACTCTGCGTTGTGATAAATGTTCTGCACATCATCACAGTCATTCAGCATGTCTAAAAACTTCTCCATCAACGCAATATCGTCGTCACCGCTAAGCGTAGTACTCACTTGCGGCAGATACTGAATTTCGTCAACTTCAAAGTCGAGTTCAGGAAACGCATCCAATAATGCTTGCTTAGCTTTGTACGACTCTGTATGAGGCGCAAATACGGTGATAAAACCGCCTTCAGCCTCAACATCAGTCACATCGACATCAGCCATCATTAAGGCTTCAAGCACGGCATCTTCATCTTCGCCAGCAAAGCGCAAAATGGCGCAATGGTCAAACATGTGCGCCACACTGCCCGGAGCCCCTAACTTACATTTAGTTTTGGTAAAGCAGTTACGCACTTCACCGATGGTACGGTTAGGGTTATCCGTTAAACACTCCACCATCACCATACAGTTACCAGGGCCAAAACCTTCATAGATGGCTGGCGCATAATCTTCGCCCGCACCACCTTTTGCTTTATCGATGGCCTTTTCAATAACGTGGGCTGGCACTTGGTCTTTCTTGGCACTGTCAATTAAGCTGCGCAACTGCAAGTTACCGACTGGATCAATCCCACCTTGCTTTGCTACAACGTAAATTTGGCGGCCATATTTACTGTAAACTTTGCTTTTTGCCGCAGCAGTCTTGGCCATCGACTCTTTGCGGTTTTGATAGGCACGACCCATAATTGCTCTCGCTATTGTTTTTTTAGAAAGGCGCAATTTTAAACTGAGTTACAGGTGATAATCCAGTTTAAACCACCAGATTCGTCCGGGTTCGTTAACTTGAGTTATCTGCTCAAAGCCTGCAACCATGGCTCCAGCACTGCTTAGATGTTCCGCATAAGCTTTATCCAACAGGTTATCAATGCCAAAACTTAGCTTCAATTGCTCGTTTAGTGACCAATGGGCGTTGATGGCTAAGGTGCCAAAACCAGCAGTCGCTTTGAAGTCGTTGCCAACAATATTACCTTGCCCAATGGCGACACGATGTTGATTATCAACCACCCGCCACAAGCCGGCAAAGGTCCAATCTTGCAACTGATATTCGGCTCCAAACTTAAGCTCTAACGGCGGCTGTTGGGCTAAGGCAAGATGGTCGGTTAAGTTACTACCATGAGTGTAGGCCACCGAAGCATCAAGTAATAGGTTATCAGACCAACTTTAGTTTCTGCACGCATAAACGCACTTACTAAATCAGCATCGCGCGCGGCATTGGCAGTAGGGTTCACAACTGGGCTCATCATAGTGCCTAGTTGCTGACGTTGGTCAAGGGCTTGCCATTGATCAAAGCGTACTCCCGATAACAGCAAGGTGCGGTCTGTCAGGGCATAGCTAGCTTCCGCAAAAACCCCAGTTTGCTCAAAAATGGCATCCGCAATTCTTGGTTTTTCTTCATAGGGCATCAGCGGTTGGTTCATGCTAACGCGTTTGCGGTGTTCATGATATTGATGGTCTAAACCGACTTTTAGCACAGACCAAAACTCGCTATCGATGGTGGCAACTAAACGGCCACCGCGAGTGTATCGGTCGGGGTTACGCGCCGCTGGGTTCGGCATCATGCCAGTTGGCCGAAAGTCTCGTAAACTGTAGTTATCCATCACGTGATCGACATAGCCGTAATAGACTTGTGCATCAAACTCAGCTAACCAATCGGTGAGATACGCTTGGCGCCAACGCAAGCTGGCACTGTCGCGGTCAAAAACTGAGCCATCCATCGCCCGGTCAGCATAGGCAGCTTCTGCACCACTATTGCCCAAGGTTACCATCAGTAGCGTATCGGCAGACGGGGTCCAGCCCAACTGTAAATCGGTCCCCCAGCGCTCGTAGGCACTATTCACAGCCACCCCATTACCATCCTCATAAGCATCAGCCTCACTGTGGGTGGCGCTTAAGCGCATAAAACCAAGCTCGCTGCCGATACCGTAGTCGGCATTAAATTCGCGGCGACCGTAAGCGGCGCCAATCAAGCTTACTTGGCCAGGGCTTTGGCTGGCATCAAACTGATAATTTTCGCGTTCGAACAATACGGTGGCAGAGGCGGGTCCATACAGCACGCTCTGAGGGCCTTTGATGATTCGAATGCGGTCAAAATTCTATGGGTTAATGTAGGCAGTAGGAGGGGCCATCCGGCCACTACAACCACCCAAGATCATTTGGTCATCACCGGCTATGGTTAGTCTGGAGCCAGCCGCACCGCGGAACACGGGGTCACCACTGGTGCCACCTTTACGAATAATTGAAAAGCCCGGAATCGACTTCAAATAATCAGCACCATCATGTGCCGGTATTGGTTGCTGTGGCGCTTTAGTATCTTTTGCTAATTCAATACTGTTGAGCGGCTTTACCACAGTAATAATAATACGCTCTAGGTCTTTGTCGGTTTCATCCTGAGTTGGCTCATTGGCTATAGCTGCAGTTGCTAAAGTGGCCATAAATAATGCGAGAGCTGACTTTGCGAACATGGTAAATACCTCACCCAACAATGGTCTGTGTCATAGTGTGCGCTATTATCAACCTATTGAAAATTATACCGATGTGGCAAAGTGTCGCAGCTGGATTTATTGCCATTTGCATGCATACTTAAGAGGTATCTAAAAAGAGGTGGGTGATAGTGACGAAACGAGATAGCATCGTAGCCTTATTGCTACTCCTTATTACATTAACGGCAAGTGTAGTGATTTGGCAGCATGGTGCTGCGGCTAACCCCTATGCGGTGCTAGCCTTGGTGCCAATGGCCGCAGCTATGCTACTACTGCCGTTCCGGCTGGCCTGGCTGGTGATGGGATTAGGCATCGCAGGGCAGCTGTGGCAGCTGCAAGCCGAGCTACCCACTCATCATCAGATGGATACCCATTATCGGGCAATGGTTTATGGCCAAGTTTTTGCTGCGCTGCTGCTGGGAGTGACGTTACATTGGCTGCGAGTGCGTATTGTGCGCCAACAACAAGCGATTCGCTCATTGCAACAACGCCAACATCGTGATGAACAGTTGGTATCGATAGGTACGGCCGCAGCTCAGTTTAGTCATGAGGTAGCCAGCCCTATTCAAACCATCCAGTTCTTATTAGAAGACGCTCGCCAGCAATACCCCAACGATGCAGATTTGCAATTAGCGGAACAACAAGTCAAACGTATTCATAATTTACTGTTAGATTGGCGCCAAGTTGCTGAAGATGTTCGTACCCATCGGCTGATGCCGTTTGAGGTGCATCAGTTACTGCAGCAACTCCAAGATGCTTTGCTTATCGCACGACCTGATATTCACGCTAATTGGCACGATCAAGTACAACAGCCCGTTGCTGTGCGTGCTGATCGAACCTTATTACCCGCCTTATTGAGTTTATTGCACAACGCAGCCGATGCCGCGCAAGCAACGCAACAGCAACTCGAGCCCGAGCCGTTAGCGCATCCGCTAGCGATTGAGGTGCTAGCAGCCTTAGATGGTAACGATTGGGTATTAACCATCAGCAACACCGGCAGCACTGATGAATTACCACCGGCCCCTCAGTTAGGCCAGCAGCTGTTACCCAGCAGCCGCGGTGCAGGCGCAGGCACCTTGCTTAGTTATTCCACCATTGAAAGGTTTCAAGGTCGAGTCAGCTGGCGCCGCGAACTCATTAGTAGTGCAGAGAACCTGATTCAAGTGGTGGCTGAAATACGTTTACCGACGGAGCCCTACAGTGACTGAACGACTCTTGATTATTGATGATGATATTACTTTATTACAAACCCTGGCTGCGCGTATGCAGCGCTATGGCTACGAGGTGATGACGGCGGCCAGCGAAGATGAATTGAAGCAGATCACAGTGTCGCCAATTGCCAACATCCTATTGGACCTAAAATTTGGCCATGCCAATGGCCTAGAACTGATAAAACCATTACAGCAACGATTTAAACCTAGGCACCTAGTAGTGTTGACCGGCTATGCCAGTATTGCAACCTCGGTTGCTGCTATCAAAGCTGGCGCTACAGACTATTTAGCAAAACCGATTCAAACCCAGACGCTACTGCAAAGTTTAGAACATGCAGAGAGCTCGCATGCGGATGAACTGCCAGAGCTGGCTGAACATCACCTAAGCCCTGCCCAGTTAGAGTGGGAGCATATTCAACGCACCCTGCAAGAATACGACGGTAATATTTCCGCTACGGCCCGAGCTTTAGGGATGCACCGGCGTACGCTACAACGCAAATTAGGTAAGTATTCACCCCTTAAGGAGTAACAGTATGAAAGCCATGAGTAAGGCACTCGGAAGCCAACTAAGTGCTACGCTCATGAAGGCCATGCAAGAACAAGGCCCGGTGCATGGTATCCAAGTATGCAATGAACAAGCACCCGTCATCGCTGCAGCCGTTAATGCTGCGAATCAAGGCGATACAAAGGCGGTAGTTTCGCGTACCGCTTTGAGGGTACGCAATACCAACAATGCCCCCACCGCCGAACAGCGCGCTGTGCTAGAGTACTTTCAAGCGCAGATGAACCAAGGCGAAACAGCACCAGAACTGATGTTTTCATCAAGTGACGGCAACCAGTACTATATGAAAGCGATTGTAATGCAACCGCAATGTGCTGCTTGTCATGGGGGCTCAGTTAGCCAGAAATTGCGCAAGCAGTACAAGCGAAGTATCCCGCAGATCAAGCTACCGGCTTTGCCGTAGGTGATTTGCGCGGCGCCTTTTTAGTACAGTGGCTTGACGCAAAAAATTGATCCTGATCAACATCTGCGCACCAATAACCTTATAAACTTTAGGGTATATCAACCAAGGAGTGCAGTATGAAAAAATCAGCAATCGCAGCCAGTGTCGTTTTAGGCCTTTTAGCAACTCCAGCAATGGCAGAATTCAACGCTGACAATTTCAGCGTTAATGTTGGTGCGATCAGTGTTATGCCTGACGATAGCAGCAGCTCATTAAATGTTGTCGAAAGCTTAGCAGGCTTGCCCGCAGGCACGACCGGGGTAAACGTCAATACCAATACTCAGCTAGGTTTAACTTTTGACTATAAGTTAAACACCAATTGGACCTTAGAATTAGTTGCGGCAACACCATTTAGCCATGATGTGTATGCAACCGGAGCTTTAGCTGGTTTAAAAGTAGGTAAAGTAAAGCAATTGCCACCTACATTGTTAGCTCAATATCATTTTGATCTTGCAAATGATGCGATTGACCCGTTCGTTGGTTTTGGCGTGAACTACACTACTTTCTTTGATGAGCAAGCATCATCTGAGTTGGTAGGTGCGTTAACTGGCCTAGGTGCAGTCACCGCGTCAGATAGCGTTACTCTAGCTCTTAAAGACAGCTGGGGCTATGCCTTGCAAGCAGGTGTTAACGTTGCAATTAGTGACAATTGGGGCTTACACTTCATGGTCAGTAAAATGGATATCGACACCGATGCCGATGTTCGTATTAACAACGCAACCGCGCAGCGTGTTAACGTAGATATCGACCCGTATGTAGCGATGGCTGGTATTCGCTATCGTTTCTAAGCGATGGAAACTTATCGATACAAAGGCGGCTTCGGTCGCCTTTTTTTATGGTTGCAGTTGGTGAAAAATCATGTATTTTAGGATAAGCCGAAGTACGAATGAGTTCGTATTATAGTTAACAAGGCCATTTTAGCTAAATACGACAGGAGCCCTACAATGAGCACTAGAATTCATGTTGAACCTTTTTTAGACGACGATAGCGAAACTTTTAGCTACGTTATCCACCGCACCGATGAAAAAGCTGCAGCTGTTATCGACCCTGTACTTGATTTTGATTATAAATCTGGCCGCACTAAAACCAATGGCGCGCAGCGCATGGTTGATTACATTAAGCAAAACGACTTGTCCGTAGAGTGGATCTTAGAAACACATGCGCACGCCGACCATTTGTCAGCAGCCCCGTTTATCCAACAAAACGTAGGTGGCAAGATAGGTATCGGTGAGCATATCAAACAAGTGCAAACGATTTTCAAAGAGATCTTTAATCTTGAAAAAGAGTTTTTACCCAACGGTACCCAGTTTGATCATTTATTTACTGATGGCGAGCAGTTTCAAGTAGGTAGCATGCAACTGCGGGTTATGCATACTCCGGGACATACGCCAGCAGACCTAGCATACATTGTGGATGAGCAAATGGCTTTTGTTGGCGACACCCTGTTTATGCCAGATGTGGGTACGGCTCGTTGTGATTTCCCTGGTGGTAGCGCCACAACGTTATATCGCTCGATCAAAAAGTTACTAGCGTTGCCAGAAACGACGGATATTTATATTTGTCATGATTACCCACCAGCAGGTCGTGGCCACGAGTATCGCACCACAGTGGCTGATCAGCGCAAACATAGTAAACACGTGCATGATGGCGTGAGCGAAGCAGAGTTTGTGAAAATGCGTGAAGAACGCGATGCAACGTTAGAGATGCCACGGTTGATTTTACCTTCAATTCAGGTGAATATTCGCGCCGGTAAAATGCCCCCAGCTGATGACAATGGCAAAGTCTACTTAAAGCTACCCATTGATCAGCTGTAGCAACAATAGGGTTATCCTAATCTTTTAACGGAGAGCATTCATGGCCAAGAAGTTGCCAGCTAAGTATGAAACCAAAGTCATGCCGCTGATATTGTCCATTTTAATGACCTTTATTGTGTCATCGGTTAGCACCATTCGAGCGGTGGAAATGCCTGATAACTTTATGCAGTTGTGGTCACAGGCTTGGCTTATTTCTTGGTTGGTGGCGTTTCCGATATTGTTAATTTTATTGCCGATTGTAAAACGCTTGACCAAGTTGATCGTTGACTAATGCAAGTTGCCATTTTTTGGTTACTGTTATTGAGCTGTTTAACCCCATGGATGAGTGCACCCGTCGCGCTAGTTATGGGGTTTGTTGCAACTGCACTGGGATTACACCCAGGCCCTGTAGCAATAACCAGCTGGGTTAAGCAATTACTCGGGATAGCCATTGTCGCTATGGGGTTTGGCGTGCAGTTACAAGCGGCCGTTAGCTTAACGGGGAGCTATTTGGGGCTGATTGTTGCCTCAATTGTACTGACGTTAGTCGCAGCTTGGTTGCTTGGTAGGGCCTTTCGAGTTCACCCCACCACCAGTTATTTAATTGGCTCTGGTACAGCTATTTGTGGCGGTAGTGCAATTGCCGCTATTGGGCCTGCCATTCATGCTAAAGCCGACCAACTGGCGTTAGCTATGGCAACAGTTTTTACGCTGAATGCGGTGGCCTTGGTGGTGTTTCCGCTTATCGGCCATGCCCTTGATTTAGACCAGCATACCTTTGGCGTTTGGGCTGCCATTGCTATTCATGATACTTCGTCGGTAGTAGGGGCTGCGCAGGCCTATGGTAATGAGGCTCTGCAGGTCGCCACCACCCTTAAGTTAGCACGAGCTCTGTGGATTGTGCCGCTAGCGCTGTTATCAGCATGGTGGTATCAGCGGATGCAGCCGAACGCCGGGCGGGTTAAGGTAAGTTTGCCATGGTTTATTGTAGGCTATGTGCTGGCCATGTTAGTGCATTATGTTTGGCCGCAATTTACTCCTGCTTATGACCTCCTCTTTCATGGCGGTAAACAACTTCTTGTGGTTTGTTTGTTCTTGATTGGAGCTAGCATGAGTTGGACTAAGCTCAAAGCCGCTGGCGGAGCAGCCCTGTTATTAGCCGTGTTGCTGTGGTTGTTGATTGGCGCTGGTTCTTTAGCCTGGTTGTTACTAGCGAGTTAATAGAAGCCAACTTCATTTACCTTAAGTTAATTCTCCATGGGGTTAACGCGATGTTGGCCTATGATTATCGCGTTTTAATGAAACTTCCTTTGTAATTTGGCGCGAAACCACGTAGATTACGCGCCTAATTTTTGTTCGGGTGTACTATCGTGATCTCTGCTGCAAACATCACCATGCAATTTGGTGCAAAACCTCTTTTTGAAAACATTTCTGTTAAGTTCGGTGAAGGTAATCGCTACGGCTTGATTGGCGCTAACGGCTGCGGTAAATCTACCTTTATGCGCATTCTTAGTGGTGAGCAAGAGCCGTCTGCGGGCAACGTGTCCATAGAACCGAACTTACGCGTAGGTAAGTTACGCCAAGATCAGTTTGCCTACGAGCAATACACGGTTATTGATACGGTGATTATGGGTCATGCCGAGCTTTGGCAAATCAAGGCTGAACGCGACCGTATTTATAGCTTACCGGAAATGAGCGAAGATGATGGCATGCGGGTAGCCGACTTAGAAACCGAGTTCGCCGAGCTTGATGGCTATACCGCTGAATCAAGAGCAGGTGAGTTGTTGCTAGGAGTAGGGATACCACTTGAAGCGCATTATGGCTTAATGAGTGACATAGCTCCGGGCCTAAAGCTGCGGGTGTTATTGGCGCAGGTGCTGTTTTCTGACCCTGATATTATGTTGTTAGACGAACCGACCAACAACTTAGACATTAACACCATTCGCTGGCTAGAAACGGTACTGAATGACCGCCAAGCTACCATGATCATCATCTCGCACGACCGTCATTTTTTGAATAGTGTTTGTACTCATATGGCGGACATTGATTACGGCGAATTGCGTGTGTATCCAGGTAATTACGACCAGTATATGTTTGCGGCCACCCAAGCGCGTGAGCAGCTGCTGAACGAAAATGCTAAAAAGAAAGAGAAGATCGCAGAACTACAACAGTTTGTGAGTCGTTTTTCAGCAAATGCTTCTAAGGCAAAACAAGCAACCTCTCGAGCTAAACAAATTGAGAAGATTCAGTTAGCAGAAGTGAAAGCTTCAAGCCGAATCAGTCCGTATATTAGGTTCGAGCAAGAGAAGAAGCTGTACCGATTAGCCCTTGAAATAGAAGGCTTAAGTAAGTCCTTTGACGAGTTGCAGGTGCTTAAAAATCTCACCGCCATGATCGAAGTGGGTGAGAAGGTCGCAATTCTGGGTGCAAACGGTATCGGTAAAACGACGTTATTGAAGTGCTTAGTGGGGCAACATACGCCCGATAGCGGCATCATCAAATGGTCTGAAAATGTCAATATTGGTTACTATGCCCAAGACCATGCCGATTGGTTTAAAGATAAAGTTACCGTGTTTGAATGGATGAGCCAATGGATGCAGCCGCACCATGATGAGCAAGCTGTACGCAGTGTGTTGGGGCGGATGCTGTTCTCTCAGGATGATATTAAAAAGCCGGTGACCATTTTATCGGGTGGTGAAAAGGGGCGTATGATCTTCGGTAAATTGATGATGCAGCGGCCTAATATTTTGATCATGGATGAACCTACCAACCACTTAGATATGGAGTCTATCGAGGCATTAAACTTGGCCTTAGAACATTACGATGGTACGTTGATTTTTGTTAGCCATGACCGCGAATTCGTGTCATCGTTAGCATCTCGCATTATTGAATTAACCGACCAAGGCATGCGTGATTTCTCTGGTACTTACGATGATTACCTCCGCCAACAAATGCAGCAGGGCTAAGCCTCAGCTACCACAACTATTAGCTGTGTACAGCACGGACCTAGCTGCCGTGCTGTGCGCTGACCAACAGCTACATGGGCTATCTGTTCATGAACTGCAGCAAGCCGCTCAATACGCCGCACCACAACGTCAGCAGCAATTTCTAGCAGGCCGGGCATTAATTCGTGCTGCGGTAACACAGCTCAAGCCTCAAGTGTCTAATCAGGATATTGTGATTGTACGTGCTAGTAATGGCGCGCCGGAACTCATGGTGCAAGGCCAGCGTTGGCACTGCTCCATTAGTCACACTGAGGGTGCGGCCTTGGTTGGCGTCAGTGCTAGCCATGCCATGGGGGTGGATATTGAACGCAGCCGAGCGCCTAAACAGCTACCGTTATTATTGAAACGTTTTGCGGATGGCTTTTTGGCCGGGTTATCAGCTACCGTCAGTACCTCTGAATTTAGTCGGCGCTGGACCCTAGCTGAAGCCGTGACTAAATATCAGCAAGGGTTACTCATGCGTACCTTGCAGCAGCCTTTTGACGTTTATCAAGCAGCTGCTACTTGGCACCAGGTAGCAGTTTTTCAGTTGGCTATATATCATCCTGACTTACCCGCTGAAAAACTGCGACTGGTAGATTTCAACCAGCTTACTGAGTAGCCTTGGGTTGCTCTAATTTTTGGTAATACTCAGCATATTTGGGATGGTAAGGACCTGGTGGTAATCCCGTTTCTGCGCCATAAAAGACTTGACCGTTGGCAGTTCGGGTTAATGGCAGGTAGTTAGGAGCAGCACGTTCGATAGCCGCAGTGATAGCCATCGCTACTAAATCCGCCAATGGGTTACCTGAGCTATTTTGTTGCTGCGGTGCATAAACCAACTCTTTGCGTGCTTGCCATAATAATTGCCCTTGAGCATTAACTAAACGATATTCAAAGTCGATTTTTGTATGTGTCGCAAGCACCATGTATTGGGCTGTCCATTCGTGAATGGTGACATACAAAATCGCATCAGCGCCAAACAACGCAGCTAAATTATCAGCTGGCGCTGCATGCACTTCAGCCGCTTCATAATAGCCTTCCGCTTCAAGTAACATTTTTACGGTATTGACCGGATAAGTGTAATAGCCTTTCTCGGCGAGCATAAAGGGTAAGGTTGCTAACACCGAGGTTGGTGCCTGCACATCAATGGTGTTGTTATTTACTGGCACCACTAAAATCGATTGCAGTTTAGCCTGATGCAATGGCTCGAGGTGCGTGGTATCTGGAGCACTCGCACAAGCCCCCAACACAAGGACAGTAACAAGCATGCTAACACGTTGGAGTAATGTCATGATTATTGTCCTTGTTGAGTTTGCAGGTTACGAATCAGGGCGGCCATAAACAGCTGACTCTCAGGCCACGTGTCATGTTCTAGTTGATAAAACTTAATCGCCTCAGCTCGTTTACCTTGCTCTAGTAAAAAAGTACCAGCTTCAGCAAAGAGGCCAGGAGCAACAGGCTTTGGCTTTTGCTGGGCCGTTTCAATAAATTCTAAGTAATCAATCAGAATCTCTTCTTTAACTTCAGGTTCATGATAATAAACAAAAAGCGCTTCTTCGTAATTGCCCCATTGGTAAAGATTATTATTGGTGACACAGGCAGATGCCAGTAGGCTGCCTAAAACAACCCAAAGGAGTTTTAATTTCATGTATGCCAGTTCTCGTTAGGTACTATTCGTTGATGGTTATGGTGCTTTGCGTTGCTTCACTAAAGTAACGTGATTCTTGGTAGACCACTTGCTCCCCTTGGCGCACAATAATCAAATGCTGCCCAGGAACCAATTGAACTGCCCGCTCTGGATAGGTGTATTGGGCAAGGTCACCATAGCTGACGCCGTCAACAACCAATTCTAAGCCCGCAGCATCTGCAACTTTAAAGCTTACCTGCGGAGCCGTATCGGCAATGGTGGTGGTACGAATCGGTTGTTTGGCACAACCAACAGCTAAGGTTAACGCCAACAGGGTTGCGGTTAGGGCTAAGCTGAGATTCTTCATTATTGTTGCTCTCTTACTTCGAGGGTTGAAAGGTCTAGGTCCGCAATGCTGCCAGAGGTAATAGTACCTGCTGCGCCTTGGACTAAATCTGTGTTGCCAAACAAGCTTTGAATGGTAAGTTCAGCCACTTTTTTACCTGGTAACGTGATATTGCCACCGGTAGTGGGTGAGCGCACTACCTTACCTTTGGTTAGCACATCAAACACCATACCCGGCTTAACCCCTTGTTTTTCGCCGCCGCTAATAAACACCAGTTGGTCTTCGCTCGCCAATACATCAGCAGACCATGGTTTGGCTAGAATCAATTCCAGCATTTTCTCTACCGCAGCATTAACGGCAGCACCAATAGCTCGGTCATTTAAGCTGCCATCGTAGCCAGCAACCGAGCCAAAACCCATGGTGCGAGATTGCTCTAAGGCTGAGTTTCCGCTTCCTGATACCGAGGCAATCACTTGGCCCGTATTGGTGTCGACCAAACGTAAGTCTACGGTAGCAGTCGCTTCCTGCTTCGAACTACTCGATAAAAAGCCGCGTTCACCGGTAGTTGAGCGACCAAATTCGGTGAGTGAGCCGATAACTAAGGTATCTACGCCCACTAAGTTATTGGCTTGCCCAGTAAGTTGCTGTTCTGCTGTTACCGCATTGAGATCGGGGCGTTCAAACACTAAAAATCGATTGGTATTGGCGATGGCCTGAGTAAACATATCGGATATTTTTTGGTCATGCTGACCACTACTGGCTTCGCGCAGAAGGCTGCGTCCGTAGTTAGTTTCATTGGTTAATCTACCCACCGCCAGCTTCCGCTTAAGGCCTAACTCAATGGGCTGTTCGGCCTGTTGCTGCGCCTGTGCCGCCAGCTGTTGTTGCTGATTGACTGGCGGTTTGGTTGGTGTGGGTTGCGGCGCTTGGCTAGCGCAGCCAGCTAGGGCTAAAGCCGCCACAGCTGGTACTAAAAGATGTGCTTTGTTCATGGAGGACCTTGTTGATTATTGTTCTACAAACCTCCGTAGAATATCACACGGGCTAACAATAACGCATGGATTAAACAACAAAATTGTAAACAAGTGTCATCATCTGGTCATGCTAACGCTGAATCTTTCATTGCTAATACAAAGGCTTTGAGTTAATGGAACATATGTTAGAGCAAAGTGGTCTAAGCACAAGCGAACAGTTTCGATAAAATAGATGGCACTAATCGATTTACAAAACTGGCCATTTTCGAATGGATTGACTATATTTTAGAAAGTTACGAAATAGAGCCGGTTGCATAGATGTTTGTTATTCTGGTCGACACCTCAAGCAGTTGGCTGCCACAACCTAAACAAGCAAAGTGAACTAGGAGAATATGATGGGATTACGTATTGGCGATATCGCCCCAAATTTTGAAATTGAAACCACTCAAGGCAAGATTAACTTCCACGATTGGTCGCAAGGTTCTTGGGTATTTTTCTTCAGCCACCCAGCTGATTACACTCCAGTTTGTACTACTGAAATGGGTCGTACGGCACAGTTAGCTGGCGAGTTTGCTCAGCGTAACGTCAAACCTTTAGGTTTATCGACTGATACCGTAGAAGAGCATTTAGGCTGGATTAAAGACGTTAACGAAACTCAGAATACCACCTTGGAATTTCCTATCGTTGCAGATAAAGATAAGAAAATCGCTGAGTTGTACGACATGATTCACCCAGGTGAGAGCGAAACTGCAGCGGTACGTTCAGTGTTTATCATTGACCCGAACCATAAAATTCGCTTAACCATGACTTACCCAATGAGCGTTGGCCGTAACTTCACCGAAATTCTTCGTGTGATTGATGCCTTACAAACCGGTGATCAATTTGGCGTGGCTTGCCCAGCTGATTGGCAAGTAGGCGGTGATGTTATCATTCCACCAAGTGTATCGATGGAAGATGCCGAGAAGAAGTTCCCGCAAGGGTTTAAAACAGTGAAGCCTTACTTACGTTTTACCAGCGTTAACAAGTAAGTGCCTACCTCAGTGAAAAAGCAGCTCAATCGAGCTGCTTTTTTGTCACTACAGTAAAACTCATCAAAGGCGCAGCGGTTGTATTGCGCCCCAACAAATGCAGCGTATCAGCCTCAATATTGAAACTTTGCACTTGGTTTAAAGCTTCTAAAAATGCTTGCTCCGCTTCCATTTGATCGGGTGCGCACATCATTTTGGTAACTGCTATCGGGCTAAAGCTAAGTTCACTGCCGTTTTTTCCAACAGTATAGGTACCATGGAAACGATTACAGCCGGTCAACCCAAACACTTCTGTTTTCTGATTAAACTCAATGGTCGGTGGCTGTTCTAATGAGCTCCCTTGTAGCTGCCATGCTTGCTGCAGGTTGGCGCTGCTTGGCTCTGCGCAGGCGCTGACGAGTAACGTGGCGCATATAATTAAGCCTAGACGGCTGATAACGGATTTGACGGACTGCATAGCTGACCTCATAGGTGACAAAAGAATGAGCACAACAAGAAGATCTAGTATAGCCAAACACCCCCTCTTTTTATGTAGCAAAATAAGTCAGTTTGGCAAGCTTTACGTAAAGGATTCTGCATTCATCTCTTTTTTAGGCATGTATATCGCTTGCCACGGGATGATTGGCTGGAGAAATTTAGCGGCTGTGTTAGCTTAGAAGCTATCTACTATAACTATCAACAAGGTAAAGGCTATGATCAAAGGTTTTCCCTTATCGGCTTGTGCAAGCGTTTTAGCCGCAGGCGTACTCGCACTTTCCGCTCCGATGGCAGCAGCTAATCCGGTTAAAATTAACTACCAACAACCAGCCCAAGACATCATTGATATTGTTGATGCAGCGCCATCACCTGGGGCTAGCTTAAGCCCAGATGGCTCCTTACTGTTGGTAACCGGCTATCCTGCCTTACCCGATATTTATGATATGGCTGCAGACCAATTGAAGTTGGCTGGTCGTCGTATTAATCCGGCCAACTACACGGTCAGCCAAGCGCGATATATCAGTGAGTTAAAGCTGGTTGATGTAGCTACCGGTAACAATCAATCCATTCAAGGGCTGCCTGCTGATCTGAAGGCGTTAGCGGTAAGCTGGGCGCCTAATGGCCGCTACATAGCTTTGGCACAGCAGACAGAAAAGCACGTGGAGTTATGGCTGGTGGATGTTGCCAAGGCCAAAGCAAAACGCTGGTCAAAAACCGCACTCAATGCGGTATGGGGCGCGCGCTTAGCGTGGTTGCACGATAGCTCCGGTGTGTACAGTTACACGGTGGTTGACGGATTAACCAAACCTGCTGCAAAAGTTGTCCCTACCGGGCCGGTCATCACTGAAAGCAAAGGCCGTACTGCACCTGGGCGCACCTACCAAGATTTGTTGCAAAACAAACATGATGAAGACTTGTTTGACTATTATTTTACGAGCCAAATCAAGCTGTTTAGTGTGAAAGGTAAAGAGCGTGTCATCGGTGAACCTGCGGTTTACAATGGCCTGAGTGTGGCTCCAAGTGATGACTATCTTTTGGTAAGCCAGCTTAAGCGTCCTTATTCTTACGCAGTCCCTCATTATCGTTTTCCTGAAACTACGGAAGTCTGGTCACCAACGGGTAAGTTAGTTTATCAAGTGGTAGAGCAGGGGTTAGCTGATAACTTACCGATTGCGTTCGATGCCGTAGTGCAGGGACGTCGCTCGATTAGTTGGCGTAATGATGCGGATGCCACTCTAGTTTGGGCTGAAGCCGCAGACCAAGGTGACCCGGCGGTTGCTACTGAAGTACGCGACCAAGTGTTCCAGTTAGCTGCTCCATTTAAGGGCCAGCCGCAAAAATTAGCCGATTTGAGTAAGCGTTTCAGCGGCTTGCTTGCTGCAGATAACGAGCATCTTCTCATTTGGGAGCGCTGGTGGGCAGACCGTGACGAGAAACTTTGGTTGGTGGATGCATCAGGTAAGCGCAGCACCGAGCTGGTATGGGAGCGTTCATGGGAAGACCGCTATAACGATCCAGGCGCTCCGTTCACCGTACAAACCGATGAGGGGCGAACGCTGTTGTACCTGAAGGACGGTAACTTGTTACTGCGTGGTAGTGGAGCATCGGATGAAGGTGATCGGCCTTTCATCGACAGCTATAACCTGATGGATAAGAGCAGTGAGCGCTTATGGCGCAGTGAGGCGCCTTATTATGAAGCCCCTCGAGAACTGATCGATGCAGAAGCCATGACCTTCTTAACACAGCGAGAAGGGGTGAACGATCCTGCCGATTTCTTTATTCGAGATATTGATGATAATAAGCTCACGGCGTTAACTGAAACACCGCATCCGATGCCGCATACTTTAGGCATTACCCGCGAGCAAATTACCTATACGCGGGACGATGGTTTACCGATGTCGGCTGAACTGTATTTACCGGCTGGCTACGATAAAGATCGTGATGGCCCGCTACCAACGATTGTTTGGGCCTACCCGCGTGAATACAAGAGCTCAGCAGCAGCAGCACAAATTTCAGGATCACCTTATGAGTTTGTTCGCATTAGCTATTGGTCTCCTCAGTACTTGGCAACCCAAGGTTATGCCGTACTAGATGCTGCTACTATGCCTATTGTGGGTGAGGGCGATGCCCAACCAAATGATACCTTTATTGAGCAGTTGGTAATGAACGGTAAAGCCGCGATTGATGCTGGTGCCAAACTAGGTGTGACTGACCCAGAGCGAGTCGCATTAGGTGGCCACTCTTACGGTGCCTTTATGACTGCTAACATGCTTGCGCATAGTGATCTGTTTAAGACAGGTATTGCTCGCAGCGGCGCTTATAACCGTAGCCTGACACCCTTTGGCTTTCAGCGCGAAGAGCGCACCGTGTGGGATGATGCTGACTTATACATTCGCATGTCACCGTTCTTCCATGCCGATAAAATTAACGAACCTTTGTTAATGATTCATGGTATCAACGACAACAACTCAGGTACCTTCCCGATGCAGTCGGAGCGTCTGTATCAAGCCATCAAGGGACTTGGTGGCACCGCACGATTGGTGATGTTACCTCATGAATCACATGGCTACCGAGCTCGCGAGTCAGTATTACACATGCTGTGGGAGCAAACTCGTTGGTTAGATGAACACCTTAAGGGTGAGTAGAACCCAAACCAAAAGCCCAGCAACCATGCTGGGCTTTTTTATTTGTGCTTGCTTGTCACAATATCACTAACGTTTATTGCTTCACTAACCGTAAGTTATGAAAATCAAAGCTGAAATCAGTAAAATCAGCAACCGCTTCTAAACTCGCGCCAGTAACCTGTTGCTCCCGGTTCACACTAAAATCGATAAAGGCATCGGCTTCTAGCAAGGGTTCATGCCAACGAATCACAAAAGTATCACCGCTATAATGTTCTAGCTGGCCCTGCAACATGGGGGTGTGCGCAAAACTAATGGCTAATTGATCGTCGTTAACACTAATGTTGACGTCACCGTACCAAGCATCCCGATAAGTGCCGCTATACGAGGCTAGGTCTAAGGCCGCACGTGTCCTACTCGGTGCCGGCAAGGTAAATTCGGCTTTAGCTTGGATCATATCGTCGTATTTAGCTTGTTCACTAGCCAGCCAGTCTTTATCAGGTAAATCGAGAATGAGCTCCAGTGCTTCTTCAGTGACGGCTGTTAAAGCGCCGAAAGCTTGCTGATTACTGATAACAGTGATAGCAAAATCATGTTCAGGAATAAGAGTGGTTAGTGAGAGCATGCCCAAAATACCGCCACTGTGAGATACATGCTTCACTCCGTGGTAATTTTTGACAAACCAACCGAGTCCGTAGCCACGAAAGTGGGTGCCCTGAGCAGCAGCTGCTGGTGGTACCCCAAGAGGTGTGGCTACTTGCCACATGGCTTGAAAGCTGCGCTCGCTTATCAGCTGTTCGCCGGTGGGGCTAACACCATGATTGAGAAGGGTTAGCAGCCACTGCGCAAAGTCCTCAGCATTGCTGGCAATCGCACCGGCTGCGCCAAAGTCTTCTAAATAATCTAGCGCAAAGCGATGGAGCTGCCCTTGTGCTTCAATCGTGCCCACCGCAAAGTTTTTGTTAGTGGCTGGAATCGTTGAAAACCCAACGTGAGTGTTATTCATGTTTAGCGGGTTGAAGAATGTTTCTGCAAGGTAGTCGGCGTAACTCATTCCGCTAACACGAGATATAACTTCGCCGGCAACAATAAACATCAGGTTGTTGTAGTCAAAGCGTTCACGCAAGCCGTGGGCGATAGGGACATGAGCCAATCCCGCCAGTAGATCGGCCGTGGTTTTATCGGTATTTGGCCAAATCATCAAATCTCCAGCACCTAAACCTAAGCCGGTGCGATGGCTCAGCAAATCACGTAGCGTTAGCTGCGCACTTAACTGAGCATCAGCCAACTTAAATTCGGGAAGATGTTTTACTACAGGATCATCCCAACTCACTTTGCCTTGATCAACTAGGGTTGCCATAGCGGCAGCGGTAAAGGCTTTAGTGTGTGAGGCAACCCCAAACAAGGTCTCTTTGGTAACAGGCAGCTGAGATTCTAGGTCGCGAATGCCAAAACCCTCAGCTAGCACTACTTTGCCTTGATGCACCGCGACTACCGCCATACCAGGTACGTTAAACGCAGGTAAGCTAGCGGCAGCGGATGCTCTAATATGTTCGGCTAAAGCTGGCTTTTCTGCCTCAACAGCGGTGTTCACAAGTGTATCGGTAGCTTGGGCATAACTGCTCAGGCTCGGCATCATAAGGAGTGCCAACGCTAAAACCGTTGGCTTCAGTTGTTGGGATAGTTTAACAACAGACATTTGCTTCATTAAAATCATCCTATCTCATTATCAAAAAAGTTTATTATCAGCCAAAGCTGTTTTTACCAGCCCCAGCCATTACCATCCCCAGCCATCACCATCCAAGAATGCGTGGCCAAACCTCGTGCGCTTGTGTTTCGGTGACGACATGGTAGTGGGTATGCATGGCAGCTGTGGCACAGGCATGGTTCGGCAAAATGCGCAGCAACTGACCTATGTCAAATTGCTCACAACGGATAGCCGCTGGCAGTACAATCACCCCATGCTCTTGGTTAACTCCATTAACCACAATGGGTTGATCCGCAGCTAAGGGCTGGCCTGCAATATCACAAACTAGTCCATAAGATGGCTCTTGTGCGTTACGAGTTGCGCCTAGATCGCGCGAGAGCGCCATCCATCCTGCATCGATTAAAAGCCAGTTTTTTTCATGATTGTAACCAATAACTGCAGTAACAACGCTCATCGCTATGTCGTCTAGCGCACATACTCCAAGCTGCTGCATCACTAAGTCAAAGGTGGTGTATACCCCTGCGCGAACCTCAGTGATACCAGTGAGGTCGTCAACGAAATGTGCGGTAGGAGTCGAGCCTACACTCAACATGAGTGGTTCGATACCAACTGTGGCAAGTTTAGTAGCAGCTGTGCGTACTGCTTGGCATTCAGCTTCAGCAACCTGTTTAATGGCGCTAACCGAATCAGTGTCGTAGGAGCCGCCTGCGTGGGTCATAAGCCCAGTGACTGCTGGGCCATGTCGATTAACCGGATGGGCAACCAGGTAGTTCGCCAGGGCGATGAGCGCCGGATCTTCAGGGCTCAAACCACCGCGGTGGTCATCGCAGTCAATTTCAATAAAGACGGAAAAATCAACTTGATGCTGCTGTGAGTAGTGATACACCGCAGTTGCCTGTGCGAGGGTATCTAGCAGAATATGTACCTTAGCACCCTGCTGAATTAAGTTGGCAATTCGGGTTAATTTGAGCGGAGTAATGCCAACCGCATAGAGGACATCTGTATATCCGGCATGAACAAAGGCTTCTGCTTCAGCTAAAGTCGATACCGTGATAGGAGCCTGTGGGTTAGCGACCACTCGCTCAGCTGCGGGCAACGACCTTAGTGTCTTTAAATGTGGCCGCAATGCGCAACCTAACGCTGCCATACGCTGCTGCAAGCGCCGCACATTACGGTTTAACTTGCGCTCATCTATAAGCAACAATGGCGTGGTAAGTTGGGTTAACCAAGCGTCACTGGCAGTCATGAGTTTTCTCCTTTGGATTCGATTGGTCAGACTAACCATTCTGCTGCAACTAATAAACCCAGTCTTGTCGCATGAATTAGACGATTTACCCGAACCGAGTTAAGTAATTAGCTGCACTGAGTAGAATGACAATCATGTCTACCTTAAGAGGATGTATCATGAAGTGGTTAAAAAGTCTTGCGCTGATGAGTGCAATGGTTATAAGCGTGGTAGCTCAGGCCAGTCCTGCTGCCATCAAACATCAGTTTACTGCGCAAACCAAGGCTGATGCCAAAGTGTCAGTGTTACTGGTTGGCGCCAATCAAACGGCACAGGTGACAGGCTGGAGTGCGGATACGCAAGCCATGGTTAGTGCTGCATTAGCAGCTAAAGATTTTACCGGAGCCCCACAGCAAATCGTTGAGATACTTGCACCGGTTGGTTTAGCCAGCGAGCGTTTACTAGTTGCTGGAGTGGGTGATAGCGAGAGCTTTAACCGCGTTGCCGCCGAGAAGCTTGGAGCCGCCTTATGGAGCTATTTACCTGAAACCGCTGATGCAAAGCATGCCGTGAGCGTGGATGCTCGGTTGCTCAACAATGCCAACTTAGTTGCCGCTATCGCACATGGCATGGATCTGCGAGATTACCGTTTTGATCGCTATAAAAGCAATCCTGCAAAAACCGAAGTTAGACACGTGCAATGGGCGGTAAACCAAGTCCCGTCCGTAGCAGACCATTACGCTGACTATGCGGCTATCGCTGGCGGCGTATTCATGGCTCGTGACATCATCAACTTGCCTGGCGGAGATGGTTATCCACAGGCCATCGCTGAGATGGTGGAAAAAGCGGTCAAGCCGCTAGGAATTAAGGTGACGGTGCTTAATCCTCGTCAAGTTGAACGAGCCGGCATGGGAGCTCTTTACGGCGTAAGCAAAGGGAGTGAGCATAAGGCTTATCTGCTGGCTCTACAATGGCAGGGCAGCAAAGATGCACCTATTGCCTTGGTGGGTAAAGGGAACACGTTTGATACGGGTGGCTATAACTTAAAAACGTCATCAGCATCTATTTTACGGATGCAAACCGATAAAGCGGGCGGCGGCGCAGTGATTGGTGCGGTGATGGCGTTAGCGGGCCAGAAAGCTCCAGTAAACGTTGTAGCGGTGGTGCCGTTATCGCATAACTTAATCTCAGGATCAGCGCTGTTACCGGGTGATGTGGTTACCGCAGGTGATGGTACTCGGATTGAAGTTGCTAACACCGATGCCGAAGGTCGACTTATTTTGGCTGATGGTATCTGGTATGCGCGTGATAAGTTCAAACCTCGCGTCATTGCGGATATTGCTACTTTAACCGGCTCGAAAGTGGGCGCTTTAGGCACAGCTTATTCAGCTGTATTTACGGAGCAAGACGATGTTTTGCGTAGTATGCAACAAGCCGGTGAAGCAACCGCAGAATTGGTCTGGCAATTACCCCTAGGGCCATATCCAGGGATCATTAAAAGTAACCTAGCTGATATTGCCAACGTCGGTTCACCGGGTGCTCAGGCGGGTGCAGTATTTTTACAACACTTTGCTAAAGATACCCCATTTATTCACATTGATATGGCAGGAAATGCGTATAGCACGAGTGCGAATGGCATCCACCCTGCTGGCGGGAATGGTTACGGTGTGCGCCTACTGACTGAGTGGGTAAAAATCTACGCCGATATAGCTGAATAATCTGAAAGCCACTACTGAAAAGTAGTGGCTTTTTTTATCGTCCTGTTAAACCAAGACGCTGTTAGGTATGTTGCGTAAGCTATTTTTGCGCATCTAGATAGCTATCAATCACGTCTGTGATACTCGTATCGGTAGGTGTTACCTTGCTCACAAAACTTGATACTTGGCTGCCATCAGCGGCCACGATGTACTTATGAAAATTCCATTGTGGGCTTTGCTGTGCGGCAGCACTTAAGGCTTGAAACACCGGGTTAGCATCACTACCGCGTACCGGGCTTGTAGCCATCATAGGGAAAGTAACGCCAAAATTCACAAAACAGACATCGGCAGTTTCAGCCTCGTCATTATGCTCTTGCATAAAGCTATCTGACGGAAAGCCAAGGATCACGAAATCTTCGTCTTTATAGCGCTTATATAAGGCTTCTAAATCTTCAAACTGGCCGGTGTATCCGCACTTGCTAGCGGTGTTAACCACCATCACCACTTTATCTTTCGTTAACTCACACAAGTCGTGAGAGTTCTTGCTATGTAAACCACGCAGCTCATGGTTAAACACAGCTAAGCAGCCGTCACTCCCTGTACTAAACTGGTCACTTGCTTGAGCACTAGGAATGATGTGTTTGGCTGGCTCGCCCGGTAGCGCAAATAACACCACGGCACCCACGACAGCTCCTGCAATGGCAAGAGATACCCCTTTTACTGCTGTTTTTAGACGAATTGCCATAACCTGTAACTCCAAGAGAGTGTTCAATATTCTGTGTCAGCCAAATTTTCATAAATCTATGTGGCCATCCAGTCGACCTTCAAAGTGGATGGTTAGCTGAGACAATGTCAGGTTCCAGTTCTGCACCGGATGTGACCAGCGCTCAGTTGCTTTTAACATACCCGCGTACAGTAGCTTAAGCAAGCTGCTCTCATTGCTAAAACCGCCTTTGGTTTTGGTCAGTTTTCTGAACTGGCGGTGTACCGCCTCAACGGCATTGGTTGTGTAGATAACGGTCCGAACATAGTCGGGGTATTTAAAATACGCTGAGAGTGTCGCCCATTTATTGCGCCAGGATTGAATAACGATGGGATACTTATCCCCCCATTTGGCTTCTAAATCATCCAACGCGCTCTCGGCAGCGGATAGTGTCGCGGCTTTATACACGCATTTCAAATCGGCCATGAAGGCTTTCTGATTTTTGCTGGCAACGTACTTCATCGAGTTGCGAATTTGATGGATGATGCAGTGTTGCACCTCGGTTTTCGGGTAGATGCTTTCTATGGCTTCGGGAAAGCCTTTTAAGCCGTCTACGCAGGCAATCAGAATATCCTGAACGCCTCGATTATGTAGATCGGTCAACACACTTAGCCAGTGATGAGCGCCTTCTGACTCGGATAAATAAAGCCCCAGAAGCTCTTTTTTACCGTCAATATTGAGGCCAAGAATGGTATAAACAGCTTTGCTGATAAAACGCCCATTCTCTTTGATTTTATAGTGAATGGCATCGAGCCATACAATGGGGTAAACCGCTTCTAAAGGCCGTTCACGCCATGCCTGAAGCTCCGGCAGAAGCTTATCCGTGACGGTATTAATGGTGCCGTTTGAGACATGAATGCCGTACAGATCTTCAATGTACATGCGAATGTCTTGATAGCTGGTTCCAAGCGAAAACAATGCAATAATTTTACGCTCCAGCTCATCGGTTAAATGCGTCTGATGTTTTTTAACCAGTTGCGGCTCAAACGAGCCGGCTCTGTCGCGGGGCGTATCTAATTCAAAGCTGCCGGCAGGACTCTTGACTGTTTTTGACGTCGAACCGTTCTTGCGGTTAGATTGCTCTTTATCACTGAGATGCTCTTCAAGCTCAGCCTGCATCGCGGCTTCGGTGAGTTGTTTGATAAGCGGTGTCAGGATGCCGTCTTTGCCGGTGAGGTCTTTGCCTTCACGCAACTGCTTTAAAGCGGCATCCATGTCGAAATTGGTTTTGGTCATATGTCATCTCTTTTTTGTTTAGTTTAACGAAATGACACAGAATTCTGAACACTACTGCGTGAAGACTTGGTTAGCCGGTTTTGACTTTGAAATAAAAGTTATCGCTCGCATTCCTTAAACCTTTTGTATTCCTGATCGATCGGTTGTTTACAAAAGGCTTTTATAAACAGCTCCACCAATTCCATATAAGAAGCCGCTCATTCGAGCGGCTTTTTTGTGCAAAAAACAAAACCTAACCCGCTATTTATCTTTGCTCGAAAAATTCTCCCTCAGCGAGTTAACCCAGCTTGAAAATTTATGTATTAAGTCACCGCCTTTACCCAGCAGTTCCCTTAGCTCTTCTTCAAAGTGCGTTTGCTTTTTCTCCTCCGGTTCGGGCAGCGGCGGCAGTATGTGGGCAAAGTAGGTTTTGTCGAGTAAGCGATGCAACATACGCTCGCCAATAAAAGGCTTATTGCTATTGAGCGCTCTGGCACCTTTTATAATGTTGCGAATATCGTATTGGGTGGGGCTTATATCCGGCACCTGTTTGGGAATATTCAGCAGCTTATACACACCAATACGGGCGGTGCGAATGGAGGCTTCCATGGTGAATATTATGTCATTGCGAGTTTCTACAAATTGCCCCACTAGGCCTAAATTGGTGCAGCCGTCAGGCACTACTCTGGGTCTGTCGCCTGCTGCTCTGGGCATAAACTGGGCGGTAATGTAAGGCATAAGCGCAATGCGTATTTTGGTGTTGGCTATAACCTCATCTAACTGGTCTTCAATACCCAGATGATGGCAAAGCTCGGTCAGAATTTCTTTGCCGGTACATTCCGGCATAGTTTTGTTAATACGGTTGCCTTGCTTATCCATCAATAGACCATAAACCCACAAAACTAAGGTATCGTCTGGTTGGTCGGGGAAGTGAGGTTGGCGATTACAGGTAACACTTAACAGCCAGTTGGAGTCAGTAAAAGTCACTATGCCGCCGGTTACGGTTCGACCGGAGTATGGGTCGTTTACTGATAAGGTTTTCAGTTTATCGACAAGGGGGGAGGGCTTGCAGGTAAGGGTGGCCGACTCCCATATAGACTTGTCTACGTCACCATAAAATTTTTCTGGCTTACCGAAAACAGGAGATTTCTTGGCGAGGTTCTTCCATAAGTTCCAGCCACTTTCGCTACCCGGGTCATGCCTTTCACAGTTAATCTCCGGGGCATCATCCATACCGGCATAAGCCGTCTGTTCAGTCATTGATCCGGTGAGGGCGAACACTAAATCATTCTTGCCAACTTCAATATATTGCTCTTCACCTTTAACAACGGCCTGAATTCCGGTTACCGTCTTGTTGTCTCCGGTAAAGCTCATATCAAGGTCATCTACTCTGGCTTCAAAGGTAAATTTCACTCCTTTTTCACGCAGAAAATTGGTCAGTGGCTTTATAAAGGTGTCGTACTGATTGTATTTAGGGAAAAGCAGAACAGACATGTCACCAAAGCCGTCAATTGAGTCCAGAAAACGATGCAAATAGAGCTTGGTTTCCAACAGGCTGTGGCAGTTTTTAAAAGCAAACATAGTACGGAATAAAAACCAGAAGTTGCTTTGTAAAAAGCCTTCACTGAAATATTCCTCAATGCTTGTGTCGTCTAACTCTTCCTTGCGTTTCAGCATTAAGCGGATAAGTTCCCATTGCTGAGATTTACTCAGCCCCATGTCTTCTGAGTCAAGGATCTCGCCGGACTTGTTAATTAAACGGGCCTTAGAGTAATTTGGGTCGTTGTCGTTTATCATTCGGTATTCATCGAGAACAGAATACTCTTCGGGAAGTTCAAGGGAGGGAATGTCCTGGAATAGATCCCAGAGGGTGTCGTAGTTCCAGTTCATTTCACGACCACCGCGAATGATGTAACCGTCTTCGGGGTTACCCGCACCATCCATAGAGCCGCCTTCTACACTCATTTCTTCTAAAATAGTGATATTTTCGGCGGGCATATGACCATCGCGAATTAAATAAAATGCCGCGGCAAGCCCCCCGACACCACCACCAATTATCCACGCTTTACGCTTTTCGACTCCTGGAGTTGGTAAGGTTTTATGACGCGAATAGGGCGATATAAAATCCCCCGGTGGCAAAGTGTTAAGCGGTTTATGGCACCAAAAACCGCCTGTTGCGTCAGGCTCATGTTCAAAACCCTCTGGTGCGGTTGCCGAGATATCAAATTTCGCAATTGTCTTTTTAGCCATTACGGATTCCTTCCTTTACTGAATAGAAATACTTGCTGTTCTCGCTGACACCCTTAGTGATATTGCGAACGGCACTTTTAGTATAGTTGAATCGCCATCTTAGTAAATTAATGCGAATAATTTTGCTAGCAGTTATAGTCATTACCACTCTTCTTTTTACCACGTTGAGTTTTAATGACTTTAGAAACATTTGCACACAGTTTAATCAGCTTTATTGATAGCAGCATTGCAGCAATATGGAATAATTGTACTTTACTGATGACAACCCATCATTCTTATAAAAATAAGTTGCTCACCAAAGCAAGGACCTGTTACATGCAAATTAAAGTGGAACAAGTGGTTAAAGACTATGCAACCGTGCGAGCGGTTGATGCAGTCAGCTTAACCGCAGTTGGAGGCGAAATTCTCGCGTTACTTGGGCCCAACGGGGCCGGCAAATCATCTTTAGTACGAATGATGGTGGGATTAACCCGGCCAGATAGTGGTAGCATTCACTACTTCAGCGATGCTAATCGCGGGCAAGCAGCTCAATTACAAACCAGCGATTTTGGCTATTTACCAGAGGATCGAGGGCTGTATCAAGATCGCACCTTGCTTGATAACTTGCGGTATATAGCAAGCTTACGCGGGCTTCCTAAAGCTACCGCGGCAGCAAACATTGATCACTGGTTAGCAAGATTCAGTTTAACTGAGCGGGCCAAAGAGCCCATGCGTCAGTTATCGAAGGGAAATCAGCAGAAGGTACAATTAATCGCTACCTTGTTGCATCACCCCAAATTGGTTGTACTGGATGAGCCCTTTTCGGGTTTGGATCCGGTTAACCAAGAATTTGTGTTAACCGTATTAGACGAACTCAAACGGCAGGGCTGTACTGTGATTCTTAGCGCGCACCAAATGGCTTTGGTAGAGCGCATGGCCGATAAATTAGTCCTGATGAACAAAGGCCGAGTGATCGCTCAAGGCAGCTTGGCAGAAGTGCGTAAGCAATTACAGCAGCAGCATAGTCTAGAGGTCGCATTTACCCAGCCGGTCACTATCCCTCAATTACAAGCTTTGGTAGGTGTGACCCAAGTAACTCAAGTGGATGAATACAGCTATCGCTTGGTTTGTACCGAGCAGCTGGTTGCTGCAGACTTACTACAGCAACTGCAACAGCTGGCGCCAGTAAAACAATTTAGTCCGCAGCAACAAAACCTTCACGAACTTTATCTTCAGGCGGTGCAAGCATGAATCGATGGCAACATATCTTACGCATTGGCGGATTTGAATTTCGGCGCTTCTTTAAATGGAAGCAAGAGGTTTTTTCATTAGTATTGATGGGAGTGCTGTTCGCTATTTCAATAGGTTGGGGACAACTTAAAGTTGCCTTAGAAGAGACCCATCAAGTTGCAGTCGTGGCGCCTCTGACCATGCCAGAACTAGAGAACATTACTTGGGTGCCGGCCTCGAACACCAGTCAAGCTATGACAGAGCTGGGAACAACTTATGCTGGGGTACTGACAATAACCGCTGATGCCGAGCAAGGTTACCTCGCTGAGTTGGCAGTATTAAGTAACGCTGGTTGGCAAGACCGTATGAGTCAGGCCATAAGTAGTTATTTGCAACAGCAGAAGCTCAATGACCTCGCTTTGAATGAGGAGCAGATCGCCTTTTTAAATCAACCGCCAAGTTTTGTGGTGGCAGTGCAAAACCAAGATCGGGCGCGAAGCTCTGCCAATAAAGCCTTACCCACGCTAATTCTGGTAAGCATCATGGTTGCTGTATTTGGTAGTTTTGGTCTGATGATGACGGCCATTACGCAAGAAAAACAACAGCGTGTTACTGAACAGTTGCTCACCTTAATTACCCCGAGCCAATGGATGGATGGCAAGATTCTTGGTATTACGCTGCACTGTTTGAAAAGCATGGCCACAATTTTAATCTTGATTGTGTTGGTGGTGTTAGTGATGAGTGTGGTGGCTGGCGATGCGATGACGTATCCAGAAGTGAGCTGGCAGTTGTTTGTCGCTACGACGTTATTTGCTCTGCTAGGCTTAGCTATGATTAATGCGATGATGGCAGGTTTTGCCGCTACTATTGATGATCCTAATCATTCAGGGCGTAGCGCCATGATGCTGATTCCTGCGTTGTTCGTTGGTGCGGGCTTTGGTGTGATGGATACCCCGCAAGGGTTATTGGCACAAATCTTAAGTTGGTTTCCGTTAACGAGCTTTGCGGTGATGCCTATTCGTGTCGCTGATGGCGGTGTTGCTTGGTGGGAATGGAGCGGTAGTTTAGTGGTGTTGTTCTTAACCACCTATATTATTCGTTCAGCAGCAGTAAGATTATTTACGTTAGGCATTACCATGTACGGCAAAGAACCATCGTGGCGATCCATGGGTCGAGCGCTTATCGGCCGCTGATCTTAAACCGCCGTTGCAGGGTATATTGAAGCTACCGCAAACATCGCAACCGGTATAAGGTAGTTATTGGTTATGTTACACATGGATTTTTCGCAACGCGTGGTGATTGATACCCATGCACAGGCTTGGCAACCAAGTCCAGCCGCAGGGGTGGAACGGAAATTACTAGAACGCGAAGAAGCTGAACGAGGGCGAGCCAGCAGCATTGTAAGATATGCTGCTGGGGCGCGTTTCAATACTCATCAACACCCATTAGGTGAAGAAATTCTGGTGCTTGAGGGTGTCTTCTCAGATGAAAACGGAGATTACCCAGCTGGTACCTACATTCGTAATCCGCCAGGGTCCGCTCATGCACCCTACAGCGAGCAGGGCTGTACTTTATTGGTAAAACTCCATCAATTTGATCCTGCCGATCTCGCCTCCGTGCGAATTCAAACCCAAACTGGGCAATGGTTGCCAGGGCAAGGCGGCTTAAAGGTGATGCCACTACATAGTTTTGCCACGCAGCACACAGCTTTAGTCAAATGGCCAGCGGGAGAGGTGTTTAAACCTCATCGTCACTTTGGTGGTGAAGAAATTTTCGTATTAACCGGAGAGTTTATGGATGAACATGGTCGCTATCCAGCGGGCTGCTGGCTGCGTAGCCCGCACATGAGCCAACACACGCCTTTTGTTGAGCAAGAAACCATCATCTTAGTTAAAACGGGCCATTTACCCTTAGCTGATGAGTCAGCAAAAGTTACAGCAATGAGGTTGTTAGAATGAATCAGTGGGATGAACGTTACAGTAAAGAAGATTATCACTACGGTACCGAACCGAATGACTTTTTACGAGACCATGCCGCAAGCCTATTGGAGCATGGAAAACAGCCAGCTAACATCCTTTGCTTAGCCGATGGTGAGGGGCGTAACAGTGTCTATTTAGCTAAGTTAGGTGCTCATGCAACGGCTTTAGATATTTCACAAGTTGGTTTGCAGAAAGCGCAGCGCTTGGCGCAAGCTGAGCAGGTTACCATTACCACTGAGTGGGCTGACTTGAGTAAAACAGAGCTTCCAGAACAGGCATATGATGGTGTCGTCATGATTTTTTGTCATTTACCCCGTGCCCATCGTCCTTTCTTGTACGAGCAGATAGCAAAAACTCTCAAGCCCGGCGGTTGGTTTCTGGCCGAATGTTACACTCCTGCTCAGCTAGGGCGGGGTACAGGCGGCCCACCAAGTGCAGACCTTATGCTAACAGCAGCAGAGTTTTATGAAGCTTTTCAAAGCTTTGAGGTTACCCATAGCCAGGAGCTAGTACGTTCGCTACATGAAGGAACTGGCCACACAGGTGCTGGTGCGGTGTGTCAGTTTATTGCTTTTAAACCTGCTTAACATAGGGCAATAAAAGCGCTTATATTGGGCTAGTAACAGGCGTATAATTTATGCACTTGTTCCTAGCCTTATTAGCTCTCATGGATACCCAGCATATTATTATCGTCGGTGGTGGTGCCGGCGGCCTCGAGTTAGCCACCAAACTTGGCAAGAAGTACCGTAATAATAAAAAGATTTCGGTCACTTTAATCGACCGCAATCTAACCCATGTCTGGAAACCGCTACTTCATGAAGTAGCAGCGGGCGCGCTTGATGCAGACATTGATGGTGTCGATTATCGGGTTCAGGCTGCTCACGCTGGTTTTAACTTCTTACCAGGTGAATTGAATGATATCGATACAACCGCACGTTTAATTAAACTCGCTGCTATTACTGATGATCAAGGACAGCAAATCGTTGCTGCCCGTGAGCTGCCATATAGCACACTGGTATTAGCCATTGGCTCCGTCACCAATGATTTCGGTACCAAAGGTGCCGGTCAGCATTGTTACTTCCTAGATAGTGTCAAACAAGCGGTGCGTTTTCACCATCGCCTCATGAATAAATTCTTATCGCTGCAAGCTGAGCGCTATCCACGTCCTTTAAAAGTAGCCATCGTGGGCGGTGGAGCGACCGGAGTTGAGCTTTCTGCTGAGTTATTTAAATCAGCAGAACTGATTAGGTCGTATGGGTTTGCTGACTTTGAGTTAAATAAACTGCAAATCACCTTGGTTGAAGCCGGACCACGTATTTTACCGGCGCTACCGGAGCGTATTGCCGCAGCTGCGCAACAGGAGCTAGAAAAATTAGGCGTACGTATTTGTGATAATACGCAAGTGGTTGAAGTAACAGACCAAGGCTTGGTCACTAAATCAGGCGAACTCATCGAGGCTAGTATTAAAGTATGGGCAGCTGGTGTAAAGGCCCCCGATTTTCTTGCCAAATTACCAGGTTTTGAAACCAATCGAGCCAATCAGATAGTGGTTAAGCCGACCTTGCAAGCCAGCACCAATGACGATGTTTTTGTGATAGGTGATTGTGCAGCATTTACCCAAGCTGATGGGTCTAGGGTTCCACCACGAGCACAGTCTGCGCATCAGATGGCGGCCACCGCCTATACCAATATTGTTGCTAAGCAAAAGCATAAACCCTTACGTACTTTTGTCTACAAAGATCATGGTTCATTGGTGTCGTTATCAAGCTACACCGCAGTTGGTAGTCTGATGGGGAACTTAACCAAAGGTGCCATGAAGGTTGAGGGCTGGTTGGCGCGTATCATGTACAAGAGTTTGTATCGTATGCATCAAGTGGCGGTACATGGCTATTTTAAAACCTTCTTATTTATGCTGATCAAGGGCTTAAGTCGACGGTTGCGGCCGCGCTTGAAGCTACATTAATCAGGGTTGAGTGCTTGCTACTCAGCTAGTACAGGTTAAACTGGCAATCTCGCTCATAAAACTCTATGTTTAAACATAAAGTTATCGACAAGAGATTGCCAATGCCCGCGAATCAGATACTGTCACGTTACTGCGTTACCCAACATGTCCAGCAGGTAAACCCTAATGACTCGGTACCCACCAGGGTGCTCTTCGGGCATGGCTTTGGTTGCGATCAGCTTATTTGGACCCCGCTGCTGGCCGAATTACCTTCATCAATAGCCCCCGTTACCTTTGATTTTTGCGGCTGCGGTCGTTCTGACTTTAGTTATTATGATGCTGAAACCTATTCAAGTTTCACCGGCTATGTCAACGATCTTATTGCAGTCATTGAAGCGCTTGAGTGCGGCCCTATTCATTATGTCGGGCATTCCGTTGGTGGCATGATAGGCATGCTCGCATCCATCAAGCGACCTGACTTATTTCGCCAGATTATTGCGATTGGGCCTTCTCCGCGCTATTTGGATACTGATAATTATCAGGGCGGCTTCAAGTTAGATGAGATTAACGAGCTATTGAGTTTAATGGAGCGTAATCATTTTGAATGGGCTGGCTATTTGGCGCCGATTGTGATGAAAAATAGTCACCGACCAGAATTGAGTGAGCAATTGCGACAGAGTTTTGCTAACGCCGATCCAGCAATCTCAAGACGCTTTGCTGAATTGGTTTTTTTGAGTGACAACCGTTCACTACTACCACAAATTACCGTGCCCGTGAGTATCTTATATTGCGACGTTGATGTGATTGTACCTACTGCTGTGATTGATTATATGGCAGCTAGAATTCCCCATTGCGATACTGCAAAAATCGGCTGCAGTGGCCACTATCCCCATGTTAGTTCACCGCAATTAGTGCGCGATAAGATCATTGAGTGCCTCTTGAGATGACAAGTACTGTGTCTGATTTTTTTAATCCACAACAGGTGCCAGTAGGATTATTGGCAATCAACGCCGAGCGCCAAATAGTAGATATCAACCAGCCTTTATTAGAGTTACTTGCCTACCAAGTAAATGAGCTAATGGGGCAGTCGATTGATAAGCTGTTCTCGGGTGCTGGGAAACTGTTTTTTTTGACGCATGTTTTTCCGCTGATGCAGCATCAAGGTACCGTTGAAGAGATGTACCTTCGTTTAAAAGATAAACAAAATAATGAATTGCCAGTATTAGTGAACGCCGTCAAATTACCCGCAGCGAACAATGGCTTTGTTATGGTGTTACTGCCGATTCACCGGCGCTTTATCTTTGAAGACCAGCTAGTAGCAGCAAAAAAGGAAGCTGAGCGTGCGCTACGAGAGAAGCAACTGGTGGTGGCAGAATTAGAGCGTGCGCGGGTTGAACTAGAACACAAACATCAGCAATTAACTGAACTAAATAAACAGTTAGAACGTTTAGCAACCACAGACTCATTAACCCAACTGGCAAATCGACGCACCTTTGAGCAGCAATTAGAGCTTGAGTTGGAAAAGGTAAAACGTGGCTATGCCAGTGCTGCGTTGCTGGTGATGGATATCGATCATTTTAAATCGATAAACGATAATTTTGGGCATGCTGAGGGCGATGTTGTGTTACGGCGGATGGGACAAGTCTTAGCCGAGCAGACGCGTGCTATCGATACGGTTGCCCGCATTGGTGGTGAAGAGTTTGCATTGATTGTAAGCGGGGCAAGTTTGGCTGAAGCTGAACAAGCCGCACAGCGCATTCGCGAACTGGTTGAACAGACTGGTTGGGCTCATGGTCAGGTCACCATGAGTATTGGGGTGACCAGTATGCTTGTAGAGGATGATTTAGTAGCGGTCTTGCAACGTGCTGATCGAGCTCTTTATGAGGCGAAGCATAAGGGCCGTAACCGCGTTGAAGTTTCTGCTGAGAATTAAGAACTAGAGTATTGATAACAACGCCTTAGAGGTGCATGTGCGAAACGGAGAGTTAATTCAACAGCTTGCTGATCTTGAAAAGGACCAGCGGGTGCGGGTCTATTCTACATTCCACTTACCTTAGTGCTTTGGGCACTAGCTATCAGCGCAATGTGCCAAAGTACGATGCTTGCAGCAGTTCGGCTAGCCTCGGGTGTTGGTATTTACGAGTTAGCGTCACCGCATAAAAGTTTTCAAAAGCATTGGGTAGGTCAAAACGTTTAACTAAGAGTCCGCTTTGCAACTCATCGCGCACAACTACTGCAGGCATGACAGCGAGGGCGCCACTGTCGCGAGCGAGCAACCGCAACATGGCCATGTCGTCAACTTCTGCGATAATTTCGGGGCGCAATTGATGCTGGGTGCAGAAAAACTCAAATGCAGCACGCAGGGGCGATGCTGCACCTGGTACCACCCAACGCTGTTGTTGATAACTAGCGTCTACTTCCGCTGGCAAATGGGCAAGGCGACTCGGGGCAATAACACTCAAGGCTTGGCGCGCTAACAGCTGAGATTGCCACCCCACATCATCACCACTAGCAAGCTCTCGGTTAGTAAGAATCACGTCAAGTTGATGGTGTGCCAATAACTGTTCTAGCTCGGACTGCGGTCGCGCAATGAGCTGAAAGTGAACATCTAAGCCTTGGGTTAAAGGCTTGATAAAAGCATCGACAAAGTTGCGTGACATACTGGATAGCACCCCAATCTTTAAACTAGGCACGGTAGGTGTTCCTTGGCTTAGTAATTGATGCAACTCTTCGCCGCGCTGATAAATATCCTCAGCATAATTCAGCACCGTACGGCCTAATTCGGTAAGTACCAGAGAACGACCGACACGATTGAACAGAGGTTGGCCAATGGTATGTTCTAACTGGCTAATTTGAGCAGATAAAGCCGATTGAGATAGTGCCAGTTGTGAAGCGGTTGCGGTGAGGTTGCCCTGCTTAGCTACCCGCCAAAAATAATAAAGGTGATGGTAGTTAAGTCGTGCCATGAGGTTTACTCCCGAGTTTGTCTTAAAGAAAGAATCACGATAAATCGATCGTTCTATTTTAGCGAACGAATAAATAAAATATATGTATTTTTATAATGTATTTGAATCACGCACAATGCCGCCACTTGCATTAATCTCAACATCAATGGATAACTTTTGGAGGCCATATGCGCTGGCGCATTAGTACCGCTACGATTGCTCTGCTATGTGGTTGCTTTCTGATCACCAGTTTGCTCATAGGTAGCACGGGTTGGACAGAGGTTAAAGCCTTTGGTTTTGCGTTAACAACCCTGAGCACTGGATTTGCCGCAATGATCTGCTTTATCGGTTGGGTTGTGTTGCGTTTCGCCACGGTTCAAGTGCGTGGTGAGCAAGAAGAGCACCGGTTTCATCGCTGGTTGGTGTTGGTGTTGGTATCCATTCTGACCACGGCGTTAGCGGATCATTATCTGCTATTTTGGTTGGCTTGGGTGACCGTGAGCTTAAGTTTGCACCAGCTTCTGTTATTTTATCCTCAGCGACCTCGAGCACAACTAGCAGCCCATAAAAAATTTATCTTTGCGCGTATCGCAGAGTTATTGCTGGGGGCGGCGCTTATTTGGCTGTGGTATCACACGGGTACCACCCATATCAGTCAACTAACCGAGCAAGGCTCCTTAATGAATCAACAGGTACCTGCGGTGCTGCTGGTACTGGTTGCCTTACTTAAATGCGCGCAACTTCCTGTACATGGTTGGTTATTGCAGGTGGTTGAAGCTCCAACGGCAGTCTCAGCCTTACTGCATGCGGGCATTATTAATCTAGGCGGATTCTTGTTGCTACAATTTGCACCAGTACTTAGCGATGCTCCTCTAGCGCGGTGGTTATTGGCCCTAGTTGCTGGATTGAGCATGTTAGTTGCAGCGGTAGTCACCATGACCCGGATTAGCATCAAAGTACGCTTGGCTTGGTCTACTGTGGCGCAAATGGCGCTGATGTTGGTTGAAATCAGCTTAGGCTACTACACCTTGGCTGTCCTGCATTTACTGGCACATTCTTGTTATAAAGCCTATGCCTTTTTAAGTTCAGGTAGCGCAGTCGAGTTGCGTGAGCGGCAGCGTTTTGTCGGACTAGCGTTACCACCGTTTAGCGCCGTTATTGTTACGTTAGTCAGTGTTTGCAGCTTAGTACTGATCACAGTTATTGAGTTGGATTTGCTTACGTATGTCGCGCCTTGGTTGGCGGTGAGTTTAGCGCTGAGCTTATGGCTAGCGAGCTATTTTGAACGCTTTGCGTGGGCTGAGTTCATACCAGCAATGGCTATCGCCATGATTTGGCTGAGTTGCTATGGCGCAGCGCTGTGGTTATTAAAGCTGCATCTAGAGTTTGTTGAGGCTCCGCTTGTCGTTGGGCTGGATCTGTGGGTATCTAGTGTCTTAATCGCTATTACGGGAGTTTACTTATGGTTGTTGTACCGACCCCAAGCAGCCCATAGCAGTAAACTTTTTATCATGTTGAATGCAGGCTTGTACCTGGATGAATGGGCTACTCGCCTCACCTTAACGCTTTGGCCTTTACGAGTATCTTCTGCAACTACCGGAGTACCCCGTTAGTATGTTTACAAACTTCCATTCTAAACAAGAACAAGACGTGACCCGCTTGGCCAATTGGATACAACAAGCGACAGCTACGGTCGCTCCGGTATGGCCACTAGACCGAAGTATTGCTGTTAATCCTTGGTGGCAACAGCGTACCGAATCAATTCACGAGGTTGCGGCAGAGCAACTAGCATGGTTTAACATACCGCTTGTAAAAGGAGCTGAAGGGTTGTTGTCTGAAGGGAGGTTTCATGGCAGCGTGGCGGCATCTTACGATGCGACACAGGCTCAGCGTAAGCTGCGTACCTTACCGTGGTTAACTGAAATTCAGCAACAAATGAGCCAATTCTGTGCATTATGGGTTAATTATCCTGCGCAAGTGGGACAGCACCATGACATCAATCAACGTATGTTTAAACAATGGCTGAAGGTGGTGCGGCAAGACCGTGGCATCGCATTGTTGTTGAATCATAAAAACATACAACAGCATTTAGAGAACTTGCCAGAGGATATTTTCGAGCTTTACCAAATAGCCTTACATCAGCTTCCACTAACAGCAGCACAGTGGCCAATCTATCTGCAGGTACTGCTGCATGATCTGTATGGTTGGGCGAGTATTTTTTCCCAAAGGCGTTGGCAACGAGAGTTAACCCAGCAGCAGGATTTTAATGACGAGCTTAATCAGCTACTAGCGATTCGCTTGGCCTGGGACCTCGTTTGCTGGCAAAGCTCCGATGAGGCACTACAGCAACAATTCAAGCTAACCTGGAGTCATTATTTAGAGCGTAAGCAACAGGTCGCTATACAGCTACAACCGCTGTGGCAACAGCAATCAAAACGCGAGCAGCACTATCAGCAGCAGTTAACTACCCAATTGATGACGCCATCGACAAAGCAATCCGAGAACACGCTGGGTAAACCGCCAAAGCTGCAAGCTGTATGCTGTATAGACGTTCGCTCTGAACCTATGCGCAGAGCGCTAGAGGCGCAGCATGAGGGGATTCAGACCATAGGTTTTGCCGGCTTTTTTGGGTTACCGGTTGAATATCAAGTAAGCGCAGAATTGAGCAAGCCCCAATTGCCGGCTTTACTGGCACCTCAGTGGCAGGTGCAGTTATCCGGTCATCATGATACGAGTGAGCAGGTGAGTAAAATCTGGCGTTCCGCCAGTTGGCACCGTGCTCACGAGAGCCCTGCAGGGGCTTACGGTTGGGTTGAAATGAGTGGCTTAGCAAAGATTGCTAAATTACTTAAGAAAACCTTAACCTACCAGCCTCAACAGCGTATCGCGGCAAGTTTGGTGAATACTGGGCCGTGGCTGATCACTCGTCATCAACAACCGGTCAGTAACCGCGAGTTAGCCCAAGTTGCTGCGCAAGTGCTAACGGGTATGAGCCTCACCGAAGCTTTTGCCGAGTCAGTGTTGCTGATAGGCCACACAGCATCAACTCATAATAATCCACATGCTGCTAGTTTGGAGTGCGGCGCTTGTGGCGGTCAGTCTGGCGCAGTTAATGCGCAAGTGCTGGCGCAAATCCTTAATGAGCCTTCAGTACGGCAGCTATTAACTGAACACCATCAGATCAGCATTCCCTCTCAGACACGCTTTATTGCAGCGCTTCATAACACCACATTACAGCAGCTACAGCTTTTAAGTGCAGATGTCCCTGAAGATGTGGCTACCTGGATAGCAGCTGCAAATACCCAAGCGCAACAAGAACAAGCCCAGCGATTATTGGGGCAGCAGGTTGCCACAATCCCCCCCCAGCAATTGTTGCGACAACGGGCAGGAAGCTGGGCAGAAGTTCGTCCAGAATGGGGCCTCGCGCGTAATGCGGCCATTATTTTTGCACCGCGCAGTGTTACTCGCAGCTTGAACTTGGATGGTCGTGTTTTTTTACACGAGTATGTCGCCGAGCACGATCAAGACCAAAGCCTATTAACCCAGTTGTTAACGGCACCTATGGTGGTGGCTCATTGGATCAATATGCAATATTACGCGTCAACGGTGGCACCGCAGCAGTTTGGCAGTGGTAATAAGCTACTGCACAATGTTGTAGCTGATGGGTTGGGTGTCTTTGAGGGGAATGGGGGAGATCTGCGTATTGGCTTAGCACGCCAATCGGTACATGATGGACAAGATTGGTACCATGAGCCGTTGCGACTTACCGTTGTGATTGCAGCAGATACGGTCGCAATTGATCAGGTGATAGCTGCGCAACCGGTCGTCAAACAACTGGTTGACAACGAATGGCTGTGGCTATGGCAGTGGCAACCATCAACAGCAACGTTGCAACAACGCACCGCTACCGGGTGGGTAGCGGTACCTAAAACCTAAATCACCTTATAGAGCCATTGTTCAGAGCGAAATTTATTAGCAACAAGCTGTGCTGATGTCGCTAACTCTGCCGCGCTGTAATTGTCAGTATGGGTTTGATAAAGCTGGGTAAACTGCTCCATAAAGGCGTCGATAATCTGGGCTCGCGGTAAACCGGTTTGACTGCGCATGGGGTCGACCCGCTTGTTAGCACTTTTTGTGCCCTTGTCAGAGAGCTTTTCGCGCCCAGTACGGAGTACTTTGAGCATTTTGTCGGCGTCAATGTCATAGGCGAGAGTGGCGTGATGCACAATCACCCCATTAGCAAAACGTTTTTGTGCAGCACCCCCAATTTTACCTTGGGTTGAGGCTATATCGTTTAATGGCACGTAGTGCGCCTTAATTCCCACTTCAGCTAGTGCAGCTAACACCCAAGTATCAAGAAATTGATAGGATTTTTCGATACTCATGCCATCTACCAAAGAACTAGGCACGGTTAACGAATAAGTAATACAGTTACCTGGCTCCATAAACATGGCGCCGCCACCAGTAATGCGCCTAACAACATTGATATTAGCAGCCTTGGCTGCGTCCATGTCTACTTCATTTCTAACCGATTGAAAACAGCCAATAACCACAACCGAATCATCCCAATCCCAAAACCTGAGGGTTGGTCCGCGCGTACCTTGTGCAACAGAGGTCGCAAGCACTTCATCTAGCGCCGCATGTTGTATCGCTGGTAAGGTGACAGGTGGAATCACAGCAAAGTCATGGTCAAACCAGCTGCTGGCTTTGCCTAAAGCGCGTCGTACCGCCGTAGCTACTGCCTCAGCAGAGAAGCCAAACATCATCACATCGTCCGCTAGGGCGGCGGTAATGGCCTTACTAATAACGGCATGGCTAGCATCAATGGATAGGCCCACCAACGCTTGGTTAATATGCTCTAGTGCCGTATCAGGCTCCAAAAAGAAATCGCCAGAAATACTAGCTGAGGTAATAACCTCTTGATTAGTTTCAATATCTGCCACTACTAGCTTACCGCCAGGAACTTTAAATTCTCCGTGCATGCTGCCACCTCTGCTATTCGTATCCAACGATGTGTAAGTTGCCCTGAGCTTAGCATTTTTAGCGGCTCGAATCTTTGCTCTAACCCGCCTTATTGAATCGCATGTGGTTATTACTGGCAGAACCCTCAATAAGGTCTAAAATTTAAGATGAAAGAGGATAGCAACACATTAGGGAGAAGCATGATGCAACCATACAGATTTTTCACCGCTCTATTAACGCTTGGGCTATTTACCGTTTTCTTGGCCCCGCTCTATGCCGTGGCTGCACAAGGTGGTAGTGCAGTCATGATAGACGATGGTGAGCGGATAAAGATAGAATATTCAGGCACAGATAAGTTACGAATCACTTCTGACTCCGATGACGGCTACATGATCATGCGTGATAACAAAATGTACACCGTAATGCAGCAAGGTGGTCAGACGATGGTTTTTGACTTAACCGCAGCAATAGACTCAATGAATAAGATGCTTGATCAGGAAAGCGTTTGGGATGAAGAAATTCAGGATGTGCTCGAATTAAGTAATACGGGCAAATCTGAGATGGGGGCAGGCATTAGTGGTGAGGTTTTCACCATGACTTATGTTGATGGACAGGGACAAAAGCAAACCAGCACCATGGTTCTTAGCCAAGAAGATCATATCGTTGCGCTAGCTCGAGCGATGAATGCCATGACTAAATTGATGATTACGGCTAGCGGTCGTCAATTACCGCCCAGCGTGACTAAAATGGAAAAGCAGATTCTAGACCAAGGTTATGGTGTGTTGCGGCAAGGCAGTGAGTTTGTAATTACCAAGAGCTCTGCCACCACGCCGCCCGCAAGTTACTTTGAGCTGCCAGCAAAGCCGATGCAATTACCAGGAATGTAATCCCTTTAGCTCCTACCTTTCTGGCTCTAAACAAGTTCAGGAGGACTAAATCTCACTCCGTTTTGAGCCAGTAGGTGACCGATATGTAGTAAGCGCCCTTCATGATGATGAGGGGCGCTGATAGAAATACCAATTGGTAACCCTAGCTCGTCACATCCGCTGGGGACGGTAAGTACCGGCTGACCGCTTAAGTTATATAAGGCTACAAAAGGGAAACAATAATCCATGTAAGGTATTTGCTCTCCATCTAAAGCTATGCGTTGATGCTGATGATTATGCTGAAATGCTGGGCCTAAGGCGGTGGGGCTGAGAACCGCATCACAAGCCGCAAAACTTCGGTTGAGTTCTGCAATCACCTCACGGCGTCGATACAGCGCTCTGCTCAAATGTTTGAAGTCTAGGCTTAAACCACGTTTTAGCGCGGGAATGAGCGTCAATGAGCTATCTTTGAGGGCAGGACGAAACTTCATGTAGAAAATTTTACGAATCAGCCAGGGTAAATTTTGGGCAATAGAAAAGCCGAATAACTCTGCCCACAACTCCATCGCTTGTGCAGCCAATTGGTTATCTATGGTAACGGGTTTAAGCGTGGCTCCTTGAGTGGTGATTAACTGTTTTAATTGGTCTAAACCCAACTGCACCGACTGGCCTGCGGTTAAGCCATGCAAGGTGTCAAAGTAACCAAAGGTGTATCCGCTCAAGGGCTTACTTTCAAGTTGGAGCTGCTGTTGTGGGTACAGTACTCTAAACGCCAGCTCTAAGTCTTCAGGGGCGCGGGCGAGTGGCCCCGTACAATTCATCACACTAAACCCAAGCTTATGTTCGGGTAAAGGGGGGACATGGCCATCATGACTGTGACCGTTCTCGGTAGGCTTTAATCCGAATAAGCCACA
The DNA here is from genome assembly GCF_032227045.1 of Pseudidiomarina fusca. NCBI lineage: Bacteria > Pseudomonadati > Pseudomonadota > Gammaproteobacteria > Alteromonadales > Idiomarinaceae > Pseudidiomarina > Pseudidiomarina fusca. Next base: position 39,475 of record NZ_JANFPJ010000010.1, on the reverse strand, counting down.
GTAGGCCGAAGGATTGCGAATGGAGCCGCCGATGTCACTGCCCAGTTCAAGAGCACATAGATCAGCTGCTAACGCTGCGGCACCACCACCCGTACTACCACCCGGAGTTCGGGTGATGTCAAAGGGATTATTCGCGGTCGGGTATAGCGGCCCAAAGGTTTGGCTATCAGCAAGTAATTGCGGCACATTGGTTTTGCCGAGGATGACGGCTCCAGCATCAAGCAAGCGTTGAACCAAGGGGGACGTCTGCGAACCTTGGTAATTCTTCAACGGCGGATAATTGAGCGTCGTTGCAGTGCCCTGATACAAAAAGCACTCTTTAATAGAAATGGGAACGCCATGCAGCGGACCTAGACGGTTGGCGTTGTCATCGCGCTGTTTCGCTTGCGCCAACGCTTGGTTGCGATAGGTATCTATGAAGGCATTCAGCTTTGGATTATGTTGCTCAATACGAGTTAAATAGTGCTCAGTAATCGCGGTAGACGTTAAGTCGCCCGCTTGAATCGCATTCGCTATGGTCGTTGCTGATAAATAGTTCATCGATGCCTTTTGCTGTGAGTTGCCGCTATAGTTTAAAACGAGCATAGAGCGGATTATGGTCAGATACTGTACTGGTATCAAGTGCCGCTGCCTGCTGCAATGACAAATTACGGTAGAAAATAAAATCCAACGGGTGTTGTCGATAGGTTTTAATATGATGAGGATCGGCCATAATGGCATGCTTGAGGCCGATGCTGCGACAGAAGCGTAATAAACGAAGGCGGCGTTGGCGGCTCCAAACATTAAAATCGCCAGCAACAATAAGCGGCCCTTTGTGATCTAAAATCTCGTTCTTAATCAGCTCAATTTCTTGTGAAAATTGCTGTGTGCGCACAAAGTTAATCGCATGGATATTTACCACTAACAGCGCACCGCCTTCTGCTAGTGTGTGATAAGAAAGCATGTAGCTTTTGTGGGTAGCGAACATACCCTCGCGCTTTCTACTTAATCGAGCTTGTGCTTCGGTAAACGCATACTGACTGGCTGTGAGCACACCATAAGTAGAACGCCGCATTTGCATATTTGGTGCGACAGCGTAAGACCAATGCGGTAAGAGCCAATTGGTTTTAGAGCTAAGCTTGGCTTCTTGTAGTAGTAAAAATAGGCAAGGAAACTGCGCTAAAAGGCGCGTAAGAGTGCGCTGAAACTCGGGTGTATCTGTGAGTTTCTGCGTATTCCAACACAACACGCCAAACTCTTCGCCATGACGAATAGGTTGTTCGTGAAGGAACTGCTCAGGAACCAAAACTTTAGGTTTAAGCAAACGGGATCTCCGAAGGTTCTGTCTTGGCACATCGTACCACCTTCTAGTAGACCTTCTTCTAGTCATTTTGGTTCGGCTTGTTTCTATCTTAGTTGGATACTAACTAAGCTGTAAAAACCGATTGCCACGATAGATTTTATTCAACAACGGCGCTGGCAAAGAAGGGTAGAATAATGCAACCCATGGCATTAATGAACCAATAAGGAACACTTTACATGTCTGCACTTTTTCAGCCTTTTCAATTAAAAGACGTAACACTACGTAATCGTATTGCAGTTCCACCAATGTGCCAATATATGGCAGAACAAGGTGTGCCCAATGATTGGCATCTTAACCATTACGCCAGTTTGGCCCGTGGTGGTGCAGGTCTAATCATCGTAGAAGCAACCGCTGTCTCACCAGAAGGTCGGATCACGCCAAATTGTACCGGGCTTTGGAATGATGAGCAGGCACAAGCGTTTGTACCTATTGTCGAAGCTATTCAAGCCGCTGGCGCAGTACCAGGTATTCAACTTGGGCATGCTGGGCGTAAGGCCAGTGCAAATCGTCCTTGGGATGGCGACGATCATATCGCCGAAGCAGATACCAAAGGCTGGCAAACCCTGTCGCCTTCTGCTATTCCATTTGGCGCTAATTTATCCCGGATGCCTAAAGCAATGACCCTCGAAGACATCCAACGGGTACAACACGACTTTGTCGCTGCAGCCGAAAGAGCCCGTGATATTGGTTTTCAGTGGTTAGAACTACACTTTGCCCATGGCTATCTAGGACAAAGCTTTTTGTCGCCTCACGCCAATCAGCGTGACGACAACTATGGCGGTTCGTTCGAAAACCGTGCACGCTTTTTGGTAGAAACTGTGCGAGCTGTGAAGCAAGTTTGGCCAGATAATTTACCGCTCACCGCACGTTTAGGCGTGATTGAATTTGACGGCAACGATGAACAGCAACTTGAAGAAGCTATCGCACTGACCAACCTATTGAAAGCCGAAGGCTTGGATTTCTTGAACGTTAGTATCAGCTTTTCTACCCCAACCGCATCTATTCCTTGGGGACCCGGCTTCATGGCTCCTATCGCGGAACGCATCCGGCATGCGGCAGCCATCCCAGTTGCCTCGGCCTGGGGAATTGATGCTCCGCAACTGGCCGAGCATACAGTTGCCCAAGGTCAGTTAGACTTAGTGATGATAGGACGTGCCCATTTAGCTAATCCGCATTGGCCTTATGAAGCAGCTAAAACACTGCGTGTGGAGAAACCATCATGGGTGTTGCCAGCCCCTTATGCACATTGGCTAGAACGCTACTGATGCTGGCAACCTTAGCCAACTTGAACCCAGTAAAACGTACTCCCGGGTACGTTTTACTGGGTCTACTCGGGCTTGAAGTTTGCTGATTTGCGCATGCCTGCAGCTCGAATGGCTTCTAACTGATTATCGATGGTTGCTCTATCAAGCCACTGGCCGGCCACCATGACACCAGAGCGTCCGGCGAGCGCTGCAGGGTCTTCCAGCGGATTTTGCTGTAACAACACCAAATCAGCACGGTGACCTTCTGCAACGCGACCGAATAAATCTTTATCGGCAAAATACTCCCCAGCTGCGACGGTTGCGCTGTGTAAAATTCCAGCCAGCGGAATTCCGGCGTCGTGTAATACTGCAATTTCACGTAAGGCTGAGAAGCCCGGAACACTGAATAATTGGGGCGCATCGGTGCCAAAAATCATGGGTACGCCACCGTCAAATAGGGCTCTAATTAGCCGCTGGCGATTGTCTTGTTGAATGGCGGCCGCTTCGGCGTTGAAGTACCCTAAACTTGGCTCTTCTAAGTAATTAAACCAGCCGGCTCGCACTGCTTCAGGTACATAGTCAATTTCTTCGTACTGGCGCAGCTGCTCTATGTCACTGGCACCAATAATCGTAGCCCACAATGCCTGGGTTGGCACCACCGCGGCACCGTGACGCAGGGTTAAGTCAACGAGGTAATCCAGTTCGTATTTACTAGCAGGCCGATTTAAAGCGTCGATGGCTTCCAAGTAGCCGTCTAAGTGGTCAATGGTACGTTGGCCTTCTGTTAATGCCACTTCAAGACCCACGTCTTTCGGTACATGACCAGCAAAGTCGATGTTTGCGTCACGCGCAGTTTTTGCCATTGCTTGATATTCGCTAAGCGTCAGCCCTGGATGGACTTTAAGTAAATCCCAGCCTTGATCACGTTGTTCAATAACGCGTTGAGTGGCCTTTTCTGGTGATTCAATGCTGTTGCCGTTAAAGCTTGGCCCGGCTAGATAAAGTGTTGGACCTGTCCGCTTACCTTCTGTAATGTCCTGTTTCAATTGTAACTGATGGGGGTAGCCGAGCATGCCCCGCACCGTGGTAATACCGTTGGCAACATACATAAATAGTACATCATCTAGATAGCGCTCTGGCAGTTGGCCAAAGCTTGATGCCGGCGGCACATGGCCGTGCATCTCAGTTAAGCCAGCCATCAAAAACTGGTTGGTACCGTCAATTTCTACAAAGCCGCTGGGAACTGTCACGGCAGAGGTTGCTCCAACCGTGGTAATGCGATCGCCTACCACCAAAACTGTTTGAGCTTCGGCAATCTCACCCAAGTTACGCGCAATGTTCACCACAGCAACATTTGTAAACGCAAAGTTCTTCGGTGATTGATGTGACGTTTCTGGTGCGGGCGGTTGAGCCGGCTCGCACGCTGCGATAAAGGTTAGTAGGGTAACAAGTGTGATGAAGCGAACCATTGTGTTCATGATGTACTCTCAGTTGCCTAGCGCAGGGTATGATTAATCGCGTCGAGGCCGCACGCCTCGCACATCAAAAGGGCTGGTTATGACTATAACAACCATGAAACAAAACTACCAACGTGCAGTACATCTTGAAGAAAAATTAAGCGTGATGCCGAACGCCGATGCATTTGCGAAATAACTTTGGGACGCAACGCTTTACAGCAGTCTGTAAATTTCTGGTACGAGCATTTACGAGCCTTGGTAAGTAAGGTTAAAACTTACGAAGATCTACATGGCGAGGTTGCAAAAACCTCAACCAAATAGTCGATCATCGCTCTTACTTTGAGTGGTAATCGACGATCTGGCGCGAACAATACATGCAAGCCGCCGAGATCCAATGGGGGGTGATTCAATTCTAAAGCAACCAGAGCACCACTGGCCAACGCCTCCGACACGATAAAATTGGGTTGATATATGATTCCTTGGCCCTTAACGGCGGCAGCAAGAAGTGCGTCGCCATTGTTGCACATGAGGTTGCCTGTTACGGGCACTTGAATTTGGCCATCTTGGCCGAATGCCCAGGTGCCGCCGCTTTGTGCTGAGGAGAGGTTGTAGCTCAGGCAATTATGGCTTGAGAGCTCAGCTACACGGTTAGGCTTTCCGTGTTTTTTCAAATACTCAGGAGAGGCACAAAGTCGCATCGGGCAATTACCGAGACGGCGAGCTTTGAGATTGCTGTCAGCGAGATGTCCGATGCGAATAATCAGATCCCAGTTCTCTTTCAGCAGATCCTGTTGGGTGTCGCTCAGGCCAAGATCCACCTCTACCAGAGGATAACGCTGGGTAAATTCGGGTATTAATGGTGCTATGAAGCGTGTGCCAAAGGATAGCGGTGCATTTAAACGTAATCGACCCATGGCTTGGTGCTGCTGCGAAGATACCTCGGACTCGGCTTCTTCAATATCTTGAAGAATGCGCTGACAGGCCTGTAGGTATTGCCGTCCGGCATCTGTTAGTGACAACTGTCGAGTCGTGCGATGAAGCAATTTGGTGCCGAGTCTAGTTTCCAAAGAATCCACATGTTTTGTGGCCATTGCTGGCGACATGTTGAGTTCTCGGCCTGCAGCAGACAGACTACCTTTGGAAACTGCCTGAATGAATATCTGCATGCTTGTGTATCGGTCCAGCATTTTATTTCCTACTTTTAGTTAAAATAGCTCCTTGTTTAAGTCTATTCTCCTTTTCTCAGTATCAGTATAACCTGTTCATTGTGATATCTGAACTATTCAAGCCTTTGGAGGTATGTCGATGTCTATGCAGTCAAAAGTGCCTAGAAAACAACCAGTTTTTTTTATTCCCCATGGCGCCGGTCCCTGCTTTTTTATGGACTGGAATCCCCGCAATACGTGGGACGGTATGGCCGAATTCCTCCGAAATATCAGTGGACGTTTGCCAGAAAAGCCGACGGCCATCCTGATGATATCCGCTCACTGGCGTACTCCAGAGTTTCGTGTGACCGCCGGCAGCCAGCCTCATCTGATTTATGACTATTTCGGTTTTCCGGACCACACCTATGAATTGACCTATCCCGCTCCGGGAGCACCTGAGTTGGCGCATCGCGTGAGTCGTCTACTGAGTGGGGCACAACAGTACACCCTCGAGGATTCCGTGCGTGGGTTTGACCACGGTATGTTTATTCCACTCAAAGTGATGTTCCCCGAGGCAGACATTCCTGTGGTTCAGCTTTCTTTACGGCAAGACTTAGATCCCGAGGCACACCTGCTGGCAGGTAAAGCTTTGGCGCCATTACGTGATGAAGGTGTGCTGATTCTCGGTAGTGGCATGAGCTTTCACAATATGCGTGGTTACGGCGACAGGCGGTTTACGCCGCTTTCCGAGGTGTTCGATGATTGGCTGACGGACACTGTAGAAGGTGACTCCAAAGTTCGTTATCAACGATTGAAGCAATGGTTTCAGGCACCTTACGCTCTCGATTGTCATCCGCGCGGAAACGAGGAACACCTAATCCCATTGCTGCTTGCAGCGGGTGCAGCGGACGACGAGCCCGGCAAGAAAATTTATTCAGAACGAGTGATGGAAACTCAATTATCGGCGTTTCAATTTGGTTGAGTGGCGTGGGCTTCTCAACAATCAATGGCTAGAGGAACAGAATGATGAAGATTGAATTAACAGGCAAACATGCGTTGATCACCGGATCTACCGCTGGTATTGGCTTGGCTATTGCTCAAGGGATGGCTCAGGCGGGAGCCTTAGTGACCATCGTGGGCCGCGACCGAGCCAAAGTGGATAAAGCCTTGACTCAGATAGCTAGCATCAGCGGCCGTGATGATGCCAAGGGTATTATCGCCGACCCAGGCACCGCAGAAGGTTGTCAGACCATCATTGCACAGGTGCCAGAAGTAGATATTTTAGTCAATAATCTAGGTATTTATGGCGGCGTTCCATTCTTCGATATCGACGATGCCGCTTGGGAAGAAATTTTCCAGGTAAACGTGATGAGCGGTGTACGACTCGCTCGGCATTATGCCAGCGGCATGAAGACTCGCGGCTGGGGCCGCATCCAGTTCATTTCGAGTGAATCGGCGTTAAATATTCCATCCGAGATGGTGCACTATGGGGTGAGCAAGGCGGCGCTCCAGGGCCTCTCCCGAGGATTAGCGAAGGTTCTTGCTGGTACCGGTGTGACCGTGAATAGCATCCTGCCTGGTCCGACTCGTACTGAAGGAGCCAAGGCCATGATGGCTGACCTAGCGGCTGAGCGGGGAGTATCCCCGAAAGCAATGGAGGCCTTGTTTTTGGATGAAAACCGGCCGTCCACGCTGCTAAGGCGTTTTGCCGAACCGGAAGAAGTTGCTAGCATCTGTGTCTATGCCGCCTCTCCCCAGGCCAGTGCCACCACAGGTTCCGCCTTGCGTGTTGAAGGTGGCATTGTGGAAAGCATTACCTGAAGCTCCGTTCGTGAGAATATATTTATGAGGTTCACTCATGCTCACTCAGCGCGCAGCCGACTTGGCGGTACTTATTAAAGCGCAGAGAAAAGCGCTGAGTTATACGCAAGTCTTCCCCACGCCCGTGGGGGGGAGTAGCCAACTAATCTTGGCCACTGTTGTTTCAGAGTGCAAAGCCATTCTTCCAAATCGCTAGTGGATGGAATAGTGCCGGCAAGTTCGTTGTAGCACTGGTATCAACTAGGAGTAGGTCAGCTTTCATCCCCTCGGCAATGCGCCCTTGATGAGGCAGCGCAAAGGCCTTTGCTGGCGCGGTGGTTGCTGCGTGCATCACTGATTCGAGCGGCAATCCAGCACGCTTTAATAGCTCGAGTTCTACCAGTAATGACCAGCCGTGAGCGGTGCTGGGGTTCGGTGCGTCGCTGCCAGCTAAAATCGGCACTCCTGCTTGATAGAGACGCTCGGTGGTGAGTAGTAGATTTTCATAAAAGTGTGCAGGAAAAGCAGTATTGCCAAACGACTGATTGAGGCTGGCCTCAGCGCTTGCTGGAAGCTTGAGGTTTTCTGCGGTGAGCAGTTCGTCGTTGATTTCGCCACGCAACATCCCCTCGTAAAGCGCCATGGTTGGGATGATAAAAGTCCCGTTGCTGCGCATCAATTGCACCAGTTCATCGCTCGCTGGGCGGTCAAAGAAACTATGCACCAGGCCGTCGGCACCCGCTTTGACGGCGTCCACTGCTGAAGCGTGATCGGCAACATGCACCACGGCAAGTTGCTGCGCTTGATGGGCGGCCTTAATGGTGGCTTCCAGTTCCGCATACGAAATCGACGGTGCATGTTGATAAACCGCCTCGGCGTGGATGTAGACGATTTTGATAAAATCAGAGCCACTGTCGAGGCGTTTTGCGACAGCTTCGGGGGCTGCGCTAGGATCACTTAACGTGGGTACGGGAATACCGTATTGCGTGCCATGGCCGTTAGGTGCAGTGACTAAGTAGCCAGCACCAAAGATATCAGCATGTTCAGCTTGCTGGGTCTTCGCACGCGCGGTTTTATGTTGCTGCAAAAAGCTAGGGTCACCGAACATATCGATCACGGTGGTCACGCCAAAGTTCAGACTTTGCTTCAGGGCATCGCCCCAGACGTGCACATGTGCGTCGATTAAGCCGGGCATCAGCACTTGGCCTTGGGTTTCACGGTAGGGTAAGTCAAGGTCAGGTCGTTGCATCGAGAGCTCAGTGATCCAGCCTTCATGCACAACCACGAATTTTTCATCGCGCCATTTTTCGCCGTCAAAGATGTTCACCGGACCGATCACGAAGCTGTTGTCGTTCGCCACGTCAGCAGTTTTCGGAGTTGGTAAATTCAATACGATAGCCAGTACAGCAACAACAGCGGCAAGTAATAGAAGTATGTTTTTCATCGGCAATAGGCTCATTTAAATTAGTGCGAAAGGCGCTGATAACGCCAGCGTACGACAACAGTGAGTAGTAAAGTAAAGCCGACAAGTGCAGCCAAGTGCAGCCAAATGCTATGGCCCTGACTCGTGCCAATCACAGCATGTGCCAACTGCGCATAGTGGTAAGCGGGCAGGCCATAGGCGATGTATTGCACGGCTTCCGGTAAGAATTGAATGGGCACCCACAAGCCGGATAAGAAGGCCATAGGTAAATAAACCAAGTTGACCACAGCGGGAGCGCTTTTGTCGGACAAGCATAGGCCCAGTAATAAGCCGATAAGGGCAAAGGGAAGGGTACCGATTAGCAATACCAGCAACAGCGCTAACCATTGCCAGGTATAGAGTTCAACTCCCGCGAATAAGCCACCGGTGACAAACAGGATTAAGGCAATGCACAAGGCGAAGACCAAGCTACTGACATACTTAGCTGCTACGTAAGCGTTAAAGGGCATAGGCGCAACGCGCTTCAACGTAAGCCAGCCATGGGCGCGGTCACTGGCGACTGCGGTCGCATAGTTGAACATAGCCGGCCCCATCATACCGAAACAGGCATAAGAAACGAGCATGTACTTGCTACTGCCTGAGCTAAAATTAAAAACGATACCAAAAAAGATATAAAAAGTGACTGGAAATAAAATAGCCGGCAAAAAGAACGCGGGTGTACGCCATAGACTTAGTAAATCATAGCCTGCTTCTTTAACGTATAAATTCGCATTAAACATAGCGCTGCTCCTGCATGTTGGCTAGGTAGGCTTGATCGAGTGAACCATGATCAGCGATCACCTCGGACAAAGTGCCTGCAGCGATGACTCTTCCCTCTCGCAACATCGCGACACGGTCGGCCAAGCGCTCGGCTTCCTCGATGTAGTGGGTGGTCAGTACAATAGCCGTGCCCGCAGAGCGGTAGTCTTGAATATGCTGCCAGAGCGCATGACGCGCCTCGACATCCATGCCCACCGTCGGTTCATCCAGAAACAGTAAGTCGGGCTTGCCAGCCACGGCGAGGGCGAAAAGGACTTGCTGGCGCTGGCCGCCAGAAAGTTTGCCAAAGCGTCGCTTGGCGATACTGCTAAGATTAAATTTGTTTATGAGCTCACCAACCTGAAAACCGTTTTGGTAATAGCTACAAAACAGGTCCAACTGCTCGTAGACAGTTAGATTGGCTGCCAGTGTACCGAGTTGCATCATAACGCCTAAGCGCTGTCGTACTGCTAACGAACGATGTTGGTTCAATATGGGTTGACCAAATAATTCAAGTTGCTCTGCTTGATAGGCGTGGATGCCAAGCACGCTATTGATGAGTGACGTTTTACCTGCACCATTTTTGCCAAGTATTGCAAGAACCTCGCCGCTATAGGCGGTGAGATCCACATCGCAAAGCGCGCGATGCTGGCCATAGCTTTTGCTTAAGCCGTGAATAGATAAGTGTGCGACTGCCATGGGCGATCTCCAGTAAATAATGTTAGAGCCAAGTTTAGGGAGACAGGAGTTCGCGCGACAGTCGCTTTTGTCAGCAATTGAAGGTGACAAATGTCACTAGCCGAATGGGCTAGCAATGGCCATAATGAGGTAACTTCGAGCCAAAGAAGCAGATGATGATCAACGAAAAAACCAAACAAAAGGCCTCTAACGAAGAAGCGAAACATGCTTGGGTCTATCTATTTAACTTAGGTTTTTACATCCTACCGATGGTGCTATTCCCCTATACGGTCAGCGAAATCGTGTTGCTTTCGCTCGCCATGTTGGTATTTGTCGCTCTGTACTTTTATTGCTTCTATTTGCCGCGCCAGCGCATGTTTTGGCCGATTATCGGGATGTACGTTATTGCCTGTGCGGTCACGCCGTGGAACCCCGGCTCTGTCGCCTTTTTCAGTTACGTTGGCTTCTTTTTAGGTTTTGCCTATCGTTGGCCCTATGCCTTAACCGCCGTGCTTGGTGTCATCGCTACCCTCGCAGTATTTCAGTGGGGTGTGGGTACGCATTGGGACCTGTTTTTCCATTACGGTACCGTTATTGTGGTAACCGTTGCGATCTTTGGCCGAGTTGAACGCTTGCGGCAACGCCACGCCGCCGCAGAACGCCGCAGTGCCGAAGAAATCGAACGCCTCGCAACGAGTGTTGAGCGCGAGCGCATCGCCCGCGACTTACACGATATCTTGGGGCATACACTTTCGAGTATTGTATTGAAATCTGATTTAGCCAAAGCGCAACTTGGTAAACAGCAATACGATGCCGCTGCGCAACAGCTACAGGAGCTCAGCGAAATAGCTCGTATTAGCTTGTCGCAAGTGCGGCAAAGCGTGTCAGGTTATAAACATCGTGGACTAGCGCTTGAACTGAAGCGGCTAGAACAGCGCTTACAGGATGCCGGTTTTCGCACCGATATCTTAGGTAAGCCACCGCTGTTTGATGCAGCGCGTGAAACAGCCCTAGTGCTCGCCATAACCGAATTAGTTACAAATGTGATTCGTCATAGTTCAGGCCAGCTCTGCACTATTCATTTTGATGAAAGCGCCGACGTCTATCGGGTGCAAGTAAGCGACGACGGTAATCATGCAGAAGTTCAAAGAGGTAACGGTCTGTTGGGAGTACAACAACGAATACAAGAGCTGGGCGGCTCCGTCGAAGTTTTCACCGCACGGGGCTGTGCCGTCGCCCTGCAGTTGCCGAAGCATGAAATACTCAAAGTAACCGGAGCAACGACATGAAAATTTTGCTTGCCGAAGACCAAACGATGGTGCGCACCGCGTTAGCTAGCTTGCTTCGTTTAGAGGCAGACTACGAGGTTGATGAGGCGGTCGACGGTGCAGCAGCGCAGCAACAACTGCAACAGGAGCACTACGACATACTCTTGACCGACATCGAAATGCCTCATCTTTCTGGGCTTGAGCTTCTGCAGTGGGTACAGCAGCATCAGCCAGCACTCAAAACCGTCATTATTACGACGTTTAATCGCGCGGGTTATATCAAACGTGCCGTTGATGCTGGAGTGAGCGGCTTCTTACTCAAAGATGCTCCGATTGCTACACTCATTGATTCACTTCACAAGGTCTGTGCGGGAGCGCGAGTAATAAGCAATGAATTACTGCTGCAAGCACTCGGCCAACAGGACCCACTAACGGAGAAAGAACGCAAGGCACTGCGCCTTGCAGGACAGGGAATGAGCACACAAGCTATTGCAGAAGCATTGTTTATTGCAGAGGGAACTGCCCGCAACTATCTCTCCGAAGCGATAAGTAAATTACACGCAAATAATCGCGTCGAGGCCGCACGCTTCGCTCATCAACAGGGCTGGTTATGACGATAACAACCATGAACCAAAACGACCAACGCTTAGTTAGTGCGGCAAATTTTTGGTACGAGCATTTGCTAGCCTGTTTCATGGCTATAATACGCCGCGTTTGGAGCCACAGGGTAGTGGGAAAATGTGTCATTACATCGTGAAGCTCACCGATGCTGCCCAAGTAGACGACGAGGTTAAGGCTTGGCTTCGTGCCGCATACACGGCTGCAGGTTGACTCGAGCGCTAGATACGCATCTAGCAGACGCGCTTCCGAAGCTCACGAATGTTGTCGCGAGCTGATTCATTAAAATCATACTTGAGCATTACACGCAGATATCGAGTAACGTACTGACAACGAAACTCTTTATTTGGAGGCAACCAATCGCGAGGGCCTTTTGCGCCTTTACTCCGATTAAGATTAGCTGTAACTGCAAAGAGATTGACGGGGTCGTTCGCGAAGTTTTTTCGTTCTGCATCTGTCCACTTATCCGCACCATGTTCCCAAGCCCACGCCAGTGGCACAAGGTGGTCAACATCCATCTTCGATGAGTCAAAAAGTACGTTCCCCGAGTATGGGTCGTTCCAACGTCCACGAAGCACCCGACATCCATTTTCTGACATTGTCACTGGTCCAGTTGATAAGTCTTGTAAAAGCTCGTGCCGAGTGTTTAAGCAATCACCATCGTCATCTGTCCAGTGCGCGAAAGCGCTCCTGGAGTAACTTTGTGGTGTTGTAGAATTTGCAGGTTTAGTAACTCCATTCTTGTTGTGGTTGTGACTTCCTTTGGGGAGCTTTCCACCAGCGGCTAAGCAAGCTTCGATGGTTTCGAAAGCGGTGAAGTTTTTCGTTCGTGAATAATATTCACTAGAGCTGTCATGACAAATTTTGCTGGTGCTCATTTTGACTGGTTCGGCAAGCAATTCACCTGAGAAGATTATTAAGCAACATGAAATGAAAGAGATGATGGCCGATTTGAGTACAGGTCCAGTGTAAGTCGATTGCAAAGCGCTGTAGTGCATGTCGTATTCTCACGTGCGGCATTGAATACCGCAGTGTAAGCCATTTCTTACATTGAGTGTAACGTTGAGTAGCCACTTGAAGTCTTGCATACGCTAAGAAACGTGTATGCAAGCAGTACTGGAGAGATTCTAAAGAAGAGGACGTTGCCCTAAACGCTCAACTCGACAGCCGCGCGCTTATCACGTTACCACGATCGTCGTAACTAAAGGCCTGCGTAAGCTGTTGACCAAAAGATATAGTCACGAACTTGTTCAAGTGATCTTTGAGCAGCCTTATTGTCGAACTAGTAATTTGGTCGAACGCGATATAGCCAAGCGTCAAACCGCTTCTGTATACCTTAAACAGCTCGTTGAAATTGGCATTTTAGAGGAGACAACCTCGGGCAATTTTCATGTGGAAAATCTTCCACCTCAAAACTCAGGCTTTTCCGGATATTTGTACTTATAAGGATTATTGTTGCAGTAAGCATATCGGTCAAAGCTATGCACTATGGCTCGTCTGGCAGACTATCAGCATCAGGCGTAGGAGTGTATTTGTATCCAGTCAATACCCAAACTCCATTTATATAAGTATAACTCCACGTCCTAGTTCCATCGGCTCTAGTCTGTGTGACTGTTTGCTTATCACCTTCTTTCGGTGTTGGGTCAGGATTTGGAACATTGTTAAACGTGTCAAAAGCACTTTCGGATCCTATATTAGACTTACCTACACCCGTACAGAAATGTTTCTTACTTATTACAGTATAAGGTTCGTCAAGGTCAAACGTGTTAGTGCTAATTGCTTCATACATTGCATCAATCAGCCCAGGACTGAGAGTCGGGGAGCCTTCTTCCTCTATCACTTGAGCACTGCAAACTGCTTTGGCATAAGTAGCACCGGAAAAGACTATAGATGAAACCACAAAGAATGATACATAAGTACCTAATTTGAACACATCTGACGGGTTCAAACGCACTCGATGGTTTATAGTTGATAATGCAAGTTCATGAATATATTCAATCACTTTACTGAAATTCCTTTTAATTTTTATGGTGAAAGTATAACTCCACAATAAAAATCTAGTCGTAATTCATGCAAATTACAAATTGCATCAAATGACAACTCGAAGATTAAATGCATTAAATCAATTGGTTGGCTCATATTCTTGCAACCTTTATCAGTGGCAATTGCTTGAACGTCAGTCAATGATGCTATTTCGGTGGTTCATGAGCGAGACGGAGATACCTACACCACCGAATACCAATGCAATACAAATCAAGCATCTAGTACCTATTTTTTAATGACCCTGAATCACAGCGCAAATTGAAATACTCTCTTTCCTTGGCCCTGCGGCACTTCTAAATGTGCATTTAAAGGCGGTCGAGCAATTCATACAGTGCTTTGTCGTTCTCCTGACCAAGCTGCTGTGCAAGTTGGCGATGTGTTTCAACACCCGCTTCGTTGTTGTCCAATTTCATGAGCTGAGCCATGCGAGCATGCGCCCAAGCAAGCTCTGGAAGTTCTAAGTCGTTGTCGAATGCAAGAATGTATGCTTCCATACTTTGAATTCCATCCTGCACATCAATGCCGCTAAACACTGCATTTCTAGCCACTTGATAGCGAGCGTTTAGTTGTGCTGCACGAATTTCTGGATGCTCCGAGAGTGCGCTGGTTGCCTGTAACATAGCGGCTTGTTTGAATAAGGTGTGAGCGCCTGCATAATCTCCCTCTGCTTGCTTTTGTAGCCCCAAACGAAGTTTGAGTCGGGGTTCATTCGGGTGTTTTGTCATGGCCTGGGTTAATGCAGCGGTATAATTGTTAGCGTCGAAAACGTTCACTACACGTAATTGCGCAAGTGTACCTTGAAGGTTGTCGAGCGTTGCTATATCAGCGGCCTTGGCCCGAGCCTTGGTCTCGCCGCCGCCTACAATAGAAGGTGCATTCAAGTAGTAGTTCAGCGCGGCTAGTTGGTACTTCATATTAGTTGGCTCGAGGGCCACGGCTTTTTCAGTACACTTACGGCTTCTTGGTGCATTACGCATAGCGCTCAATATGCCTTCTCCCGTACGTAGGCCATAAATTACACCACAGTAATAATTCACCTGAGGGTCCTCAGGGTACTGCTCAAGAAGCCTTTCCATTAGGCGCTGCGCAGGGCCAAGTTCATTTGGCAAATGTGCATCTATTTGCTGCAGCTGAGGCTCAAGAGCTTGGGAATTATGTTGGGCCCAAGTGTTTACAGTGGCAAATGTGCATGCAGCGACTGTGAGAATAAGTATGTGTTTCATAATCGGTCCTTATTTATGGCCTTAATTTAAAGCTTTGCGTGGCGGGTCATATTTCTTTGAGAGTTTGGCGATAAAGAATGATCCAATAACTCCAGGAGCGAACCAAAGGGCAGTTTGTACCCAGCCACTAGCGTGTAGTAACGAATTTCCACCAAACACAATGAAAGCGGTGTATGCACCAATTCCAGAGCCGAGATAAGCTCCCAAGTGTTCACGCAACCAAGCCGTTGGAGACACGCTTTTACGGTAGATATAAACCAAGTTAGACACACCAATCACCACTCCAAGTGCGCCGAATACAATGAGTAAAACGAGACTGTTAAAGAGTCCAAAAGCGCTAAGTGCTAATCCATTGATTGCAAACGCTCCGTTGATGGCTAAAGGCAGAGGCTTTTTCAAGCCATTACGGTTGCGTTTGTGCTCCAGCACTTGATTACCGTGAAAAATAGCGCAGTGAATCAACATGCCAAGATGAATAAGAAACCAAGCAAAAATATAAGTTTGTTTTAGGCGCACCTCGGTAAGGTGAGGAACCGCAGCAAGTTCAGGTTTAACGGCAGTATTGAATAACAACACCATTACGGAAGCAAAAATGCCAGTCAACGCAACCACGTGCATACTTGAGCCATAAATCTTGCCGAATTTTTTGTGATTTAAACCGCCTTTACGAGAAAGTACAGGCACCCAAAATAGGCAGACTGCGAGCGCTCCAGCCAGTACGTGAATTGCTACGGTAAGTTGATAGATGGTTAACATAATTGCCATTCCTCCGAGAACATAGGGGTAAAGAGCAGGCCTCTTAAACCTTGGAGGAAATTTTAGGTGGCTATGAAAATGTATGTTAGTGACAGAAGTCACAACTTTAAAAATGACTTTTGGCCTATTGGTGATTTACGCAATTGCTTGCATACTCAGGCAATGGAACTGAAAAACTTAAAACTAGATGCTGATCGACTAAGCGGTATTGGCACCGTGCTGGTAGTGGCCGCTTTCGACTTGTGGCTGTTACTCTCAACCACCAACGCAAGCACACCAAGGCTTACTTTGTTGGCGTTACTTTATGCAACTTTTACGGTTACATTTTTCATCAATACAAACGATGAAGTACCGCTCTCAAGATGGCCCCGGCACCTAATAATTGGTGGTCAATTTGTAGTCATTTGTTCAATAATGTACACCACACCCAATATGTTTAGTGCCATTTTATTAGTGGTGTGGTCGGCGCAGCTCCCTTATTTTATGCCTTTTCGCTGGGCGCTTTGGCTCACGCCACTGTGGAGCTTTGTTGCGTGGAGTACGCACTTTCTGCGTTGGCAGCCCGACGGCATTGTCATTACAGCAGTGCTATTAACGACGTTTAAAGTGTTCGCGCTCATTATGATGGAGTCGAGGCGTAATGCAGAATTTCAAAAAGAGCGCGCAGAGCAAGCGAATCGAGAGCTTATTGCTATGCAGTCACTTGTGAAAGAGGCGTCGCAGCAGGAAGAACGGCTGCGTATTGCCCGCGATATTCATGATCTTGTAGGCCATCATCTTACCGCGCTTACGGTGCAACTCCAGGTGCTGGCGCGTAAGGTACCTGAAGCTCTGAAAGTTGACGTAGAGCGTTCTCGTGCTATTTCGAAATTACTGCTCGCAGACGTGCGTGTTGCCGTAAGCGAAATGCGCGAACATGAACAACTGAATTTGCGCGAAGCACTTGAGGCTTTGGTCGAAAAATTACCGGGCATTGAGGTTTCATTGGCTTTCCCGAATAAAGTTGCGGTACTCAATTTAGAACAAGCGCTAGCAATATTGCGCGGTGTGCAGGAAAGCGTGACCAATAGCGTGCGACATGGCAAAGCCACCAAGGTAGGAATTGAGGTGCAGCAATCTGAACGCGAACTTGTAGTGCGTGTTAAAGACAACGGGCAAAGCAGCAAACCGATCGAATTTGGCAATGGCTTGAACGGCATGCAGGAGCGGCTAAAAAGCTTTAATGGCACTGTAACTGCTGAGCGCCAAGCGCGCGGCGTTTTGGTGTGTCTTAGAATACCGGTGGGTTTATGAGCACTTTGCACTCACCCGAAAAGCACCGAGTTATGTTAGTCGATGACCAAAAATTAATTCGACAAGGCTTAGCGAGCTTATTGTCGCTTTCAGCCCATATTGAAGTAGCACATGAAGCAGCAGATGGCGAAGAGGCACTTGCGTGGATCAAAGCCCATGGCAGCGACATTGACATAATCCTGCTCGACTTAAGAATGCCAAAAATGAATGGTATTCAGCTTCTACAAGCCATGCGTGCAGAAAACATAAAAATTCCGGTTTTGATTCTGACCACCTTTGACGACCATAATATGCTTCTTGAAGCGTTGAAAGCAGGGGCGCGAGGGTACCTACTTAAAGACGTAGAACTCGAAATGCTAGTGAGTGGTATTGAGCGAATAATCGCTGGCGAGTCAATGATTCAACCTACCATTACCACCTCGCTTTTAAACGGATTACAAGGCTTACATTCCGAATTTGAGGCCTTTGCCGCGCCCGAGGCGCTTTCCGCTAAAGAGCTAGAAATATTACGCCTTATTGCCGCCGGTTGTTCCAATAAAGAAATTGCCGACGCTCTTTTTAAGTCAGAAGGCACCGTTAAAAATCAAGTAAGCGCCATTATGGCGAAGCTTGGTGTGAGAGATCGGACGCGAGCAGTTTTAAGGGCTATTGAGTTGGGACTTATCGGGTTTTGTTAACGCTAAGGGAACCTATAGCTGCTCTCTGTCGCTAACTAGGTCCTTAAAATAACAAGTTCTAATCTTAAATACCTCAGTGGTGGCGGCTAATTAACGGTATTATCGGACAGACGGCTCTGAAATTCTTTGATGGCGCACCCGAGACCTCTGCCTCCGGAGTAAATAGCGACTGGCTGACGTTAAATGGTGAGAGAAGGTACCAGCCGTGCAGGCCACGTCCTATAGGGGGCTTAGCGATATTTTAACGAGGCCATTTAGCCAGACTATCGGCTGCTGAACTTCCTGTATAAATCGGGTGTTTTTGGTTAAAATCCTGCTCCTTTTTCCCGCTTTAGGTGATCTGCCATGGCACTCAGTGAATTCGAAATTAAGAAATGTGAGAAAGAACTTGAAGCGTTCATGACGATACGAAGACCGCCGGTGCACATACGACCAGAGCTTGACCTTGGTTACCGAATTGAAAATCAGAGTATTGAGATTTTCGAGATCAGACCGCAATGGCAAAATCCTACTGAAACCATGGAACTGCCGGTAGCAAAAACAACCTTTGTGAAAACGCAAAACTGCTGGAAAGTCTATTGGCAGCGTGCTGACTTAAAGTGGCATGCATACGAGCCAGTGCCTAAGGTTAAGCAACTTCGTGAGTTTTTAAAACTTGTGACTGATGACCAGCACGCTTGTTTTTTTGGTTGACCTTAATCTGGTGCATTACGCTGACTGGGTGCTTGCTTAAAATCACTGATGAGCTGATGAGGATCCTGTGCGTCACGTTGTTTGAGGCTTGCCTCACACCACCAACGCAACTGCAAAAAAGTACGATTGAAGTAACTATCCCAACGGTCTGCATCGCTAACAGATTCGAGATAATCGCCACTTTCATCAAATACCTCTTGAGCTTTCGGAAAATGAAGCATGGCCGAAACCGGTAAGCAGCCGAGCTCGCTTAAAAAGGCTCTCATACTAACTGATGCTCTTGCGCCGCCCCATTGACCCGCTGAATAGGTCACGATCGCACTGGGTTTGTAAGAAAATAACGAAGCACCAAAGTGATTAAGAAGATTCGCTAATGCTGGGCTCATAGAATGATTATATTCAGGGCTGACCATTACATAAGCATCGGCTGTTTCGATTTTATCTGCAAGCTGGCTTAATTGCTCTGGGGCAGATTGACTTGAATACGCAAAGTGCGGTTTAAAAACCGGATCGAGTTCAATATCCAGCGGGTCAATAATCTCAACGTTCATGTCTGGAAAGTTTGCTTGTAACACACGCTGACAAGCTAAAGCCACTCGCTCGCCCAGTCGCGCTGGTTTTGGTGGGGTACTTTGTCGAACACTGCCAAGAAAAATAAGTAATTTCATAATTTATCCATTTGCATTGTGTTTCATAAGGTTGCCTTCGCTATCTAATATTTGCTCACCATCTTCTTTAAAATAGGGCCCAGGAGGCCACTCATCGAGTAGTGTTAGCACCGCTTCACTGGGTCGGCAAAGCTTAACGCCTTTCGGGGTGCAAACGATGGGGCGATTCACTAGTATCGGATGTTTAAGCATTGCGGACACTAGCTCGTCGTCACCAACGTTTTCATCAAGTAAGCCAAGCGCTTCTGCTGGCGACTTAGTCACCCGCAAAGCTTGTCGCGGCGTTAAGTCAGCGGCCGCAAATAGCGCCAAAAGCTGAGGTTTGCTCCATCCTTCGTGCAAGTAGTCGACCACAATGGGTGAGTAACCTGCATCCTTGATAATCTGCAACACATTTCTGGATGTGCCGCAATCGGGATTGTGGTGAATAACGATCATGGTAACCTCAACTCTGAA
Source organism: Pseudidiomarina fusca (assembly GCF_032227045.1). Lineage (NCBI taxonomy): Bacteria > Pseudomonadati > Pseudomonadota > Gammaproteobacteria > Alteromonadales > Idiomarinaceae > Pseudidiomarina > Pseudidiomarina fusca. Next base: position 19,893 of record NZ_JANFPJ010000010.1, on the reverse strand, counting down.
AGTGGTGGCGTGTTTTATTCGCGATTCGAACAAGGGCCAGCATCAGCGGCACTTCCACCAAAACACCAACCACAGTGGCTAACGCCGCACCGGATTGTAAGCCAAACAGCGCAATCGCTACCGCGACCGCTAGCTCGAAGAAATTGCTGGCACCAATCATGCCGGCAGGCGCTGCAACATTATGCGGAACTTTCCATTTTTTCGCCCAGCCGTAGGCGATAAAGAAAATCAGGAAGGTTTGAATGATTAACGGGATCGCAATCAACAGGATATGCAACGGGTTGGCAATAATCACATCACCCTGAAATGCAAACAGCAACACTAAGGTCGCAATTAATCCTATAGGTGTAACGCGAGAAATGCGCTTCATAAAAACGTTTTTAAACCACTGATTACCTCGACGTATAATCAACACCTGTCGCACGAAAACCGCTGCCGCCAATGGAATCACGATATAAAGCACGACCGACAAAATAACCGTGTCCCAGGGTACTTGAATATTAGAAACACCAAGCAACAGCACCACAATAGGCGCAAAAGCCACCAGCATGATGAGGTCATTAATCGCAACCTGAACCAAGGTGTAAGCAGCGTCACCCCGCGTGAGATAACTCCAAACGAATACCATAGCTGTACAGGGCGCTGCACCTAACAAAATGGCACCCGCCAAATATTGGCTTGCAGTTTCAGTGGCTAGAAAAGGTTCAAACACCACCATGAAGAAGAACCAGGCAATCGCGAACATGGTGAACGGCTTAATTAGCCAGTTTACTGTGGTGGTGATGACAAGACCTTTGGGTTGCCGGCGCACATTTTTGATTGAGGTAAAGTCAATTTGCAACATCATCGGGAAAATCATGGCCCAAATTAAAATCGCAACAGGAATCGACACCTGAGCATATTCAAACCGTGAAAGTGTTTCGGGAATAGTTGGAGCAAACTGCCCGATTAGCACGCCAGCAACAATGGCCAGTGCCACCCATAACGATAAGTAGCGTTCAAATAAACCCATGCCCTCGGACGCAGACGGTGTTTGCAAAGCTTTAGTCATTACCAACTCCTTAAATTGAACGCAGATTTACGCGCTGGCTTAACGCATCGGCACTTTCAACACGCTCAGAATACCGGTCAACAAGCAGTGACTGGTTATCGCGCAACAGGAGCGTGAACTTCATCAATTCCTCTAAAACATCGACGATGCGATTGTAATAGGGTGAAGGTTTCATACGATCATTGTCGTCAAACTCAAGATAAGCTTTGGCGACCGATGATTGATTCGGAATGGTGAACATGCGCATCCAGCGGCCTAGCACGCGCAGCTGATTCACAACATTGAACGACTGGGAACCACCACAAACCTGCATAACCGCAAGGGTTTTCCCCTGCGTTGGGCGGACACTTCCTATGCTCAATGGCACCCAGTCCAACTGGGTTTTAAAGATGCCAGTCATGGCGCCATGCCGCTCGGGTGAGCACCAAACCTGACCTTCAGACCAGGTCATCAGGTCACGCAGCTCTTGTACCTTTGGGTGCTTCTCGTCTTCCGTGTCCGGCTGGGGTAACCCTTCAGGGTTAAAAATTCGCACCTCGGCTCCCATGAGGGTCAACAGTCGAGCGCTCTCCTCAATCACTAAACAGCTGAACGAACGTTTCCGAAGCGAGCCATATAACAAGAGGATACGCGGTGGATGCACAGATGCGGATGCTGAAAAGTTGGGCCGAATCGGTGTCTGAATTCGTTCAGCGTTTAAATTTGGCGTATCTAGTTGCTCGTTCATTGGCTCTGTCCATTTACCGCTGTGTCAGAAGATATTTGGCATTGTTTAAAATCAATAAAAGCTCGCTGAAACTCAGTTCTGTTGTTGTCGAGCGTCGATTTAATGACGGCACGGGCCCAATTCGGAAGCTCAGGCGACAATTGGTAGTACATCCATTTCCCCCGACGCTCACTTGTAACGAGCCCACACTTTCGCAACTGCCCTAAGTACTGGGATGCTTTTGGTTGGTCAACGCGAAGCGCGTCTGTGATTTCGCAAACGCAAGCCTCTCCCGCCTCATGTATTAGGCAAAGGCAGGTCAGCCGATTGATATCAGAGAGGCATTTATAAAACTTAATAATATCCATACGTAACACATTCACAAATTAACATATATAGATTATTGCATGTGTTGGTTTGGTATTCAACCATCAGTATGGTTCTAAAAGTCATGTGCACGAAGGGCGGCAACTCGAAGTCGCATGCTTGTTTCTTTGGTTGAACATCAATCTACTCCTAACTGTTTAAAAATTTAAATTATTGGGTACTGTAACTACCCCGTAAAATAATACAGATTACTCGTAGAATTTCTTTTAAGCTAAAGCAAAGCAGCTGCTATTGGCGTTACTGATCAGCGTAAATACGTCGTTGAAATGCGTGCCTTGCAATGTTTTGGTCGTCGCACCCAGTTGGGATTTTATATAGCCATTGACGTGTGCAATGGTTAAATCTTGCGCGAGAATAACGAGCCCGATGGGTATATTTTCATCTAATGCTATTAGCAATTTGGTTAACTCAGAAGAGTTGTGCATTAACGGCCTATCCAGCTATAACTAAAATCATACTATGGAATAAGTAATCCCTCTCGAAGATAACAATAATGTAAACATATGATAATGTAATACGAATAAGCACGCAGTAAACAAAAAAGACACAGAATTTGTCACGGTATTAGCGGTACTTTTCAGGCATCCCAAAAATGGAACGTTGGGTTGATAATTTACTATCTAGTACCATTTTCGTAATTGCTTTAAGATCCTAAGCAATACTAAAGAAGCATCAGCCACGCAGGCGATGTATTACGAAAAGGGGTTTTACATGATTGATAATTCAGCCATTAAGTTATTTACGAAGCGTAGAAGCCAATATGTTTTAGGCAAGAACGTTGAACTTAGCCAAGAGCAATTAACACAATTGATTAAAGAAGCTGTGCGTCAAGCGCCTTCTTCATTCAACTCACAAAGCTCACGTGCGGTGATTCTGTTCGGTGAGCAAAGTGACAAGTTTTGGGAATTGACCAAAGAAGCGTTGCGCCCATTGGTGCCAGCTGAGGCATTTAGTGCGACCGAAAATAAATTGAAATCATTTGCAGCGGGTGTGGGTACGGTGCTGTTCTACGAAGACCAAAACGTGGTCAAAGGCTTACAAGAGCAATTCCCACTTTACGCAGATAACTTTCCAGTTTGGTCTGAACATTCAACTGCTATCGCACAGTTCGCGGTGTGGACTGCATTAGCAGAAGCAAATGTTGGTGCGAGCTTGCAACACTACAACCCAGTCGTCGATGAAGCAGCCGCAAAAGAATGGAGTATCCCAGCGTCATGGGTCTTACGCGCACAAATGCCTTTCGGTTCAAATGAAGGCGAGTTTGGCACCAAAGAATTCATGAACGATGATGAACGTTTCCTGATTTTTTCTTAAGCATTTATCACAGCGCACAACCCCCAGTAGCCCATAGCTACTGGGGGTTTTTTCTTAGAAGCAGCTTTCCAAATGCTTGGCCGGATCAGTGTCGCGTGCTTGTAGCGCATCGGCAACCGTTAATCCTAATGCATTGGCAACCCCTTCGGCATAGTCAGGGTGACAATGATGACACAAGCGAATATGACGATACTTGATGAAATTCTCCGCATCACCCATTGCTGCCGCAGTGTTCTGAAAGAGCGCTTGTTTTTGTGCATCGCTCATTAAATTAAACAAGGCGCGTGGTTGACTGAAGTAGTCATCGTCGTCTTTACGGAAGTTATACCGTGCTCCATCGCCGTTAATCCGTAATGGTGGTTCATGGTACTTCGGTTGTTCCTGCCATTGCGCAAAGCTGTTCGGCTCATAATGCGGACGCCCACCATAGTTTTGATCCACTCGCCCTTGGCCATCACGCGCGTTACTATGAACTGGGCACTGCGCTTGGTTAACCGGGATTTGATAATGGTTAACCCCAACCCGATAACGTTGTGCGTCAGCATAGTTGACCAGACGCGCTTGCAGCATTTTATCCGGTGACACACCAATACCACGTACTACGTTACTCGGTGCGAACGCTGCCTGCTCCACATCAGCGAAGTAGTTCTCAGGGTTACGATTAAGCTCGAACTCACCGACTTCAATCAGTGGATAATCGCCTTTGGGCCACACTTTGGTAAGGTCAAACGGATGATAAGGCACTTTTTCCGCATCTTGCTCAGGCATAACTTGTACGTACATCTTCCATTTCGGGAAGTCACCCCGCTCAATGGCTTCGTACAAATCACGCTGATGACTTTCACGATCTTGCGCAACTACCGCTGCTGCATCTGCGTCGGTCAGGTTTTTAATACCTTGCTGCGTACGCAGGTGGAATTTCACCCAGTAGCGTTCGCCCTGCTCGTTCCAGAAGCTGTAGGTGTGCGAACCAAAGCCATGCATGTGACGGTAGGAAGCTGGAATACCGCGGTCACTCATAACAATAGTTACCTGGTGGAAAGACTCAGGTAGCAAGGTCCAGAAATCCCAGTTATTGGTTGCGGAACGCAAGTTAGTACGTGGGTCACGCTTCACTGCTTTGTTTAAATCAGGAAACTTTAACGGGTCGCGCAAAAAGAACACTGGGGTGTTGTTCCCGACCAAATCCCAGTTCCCTTCTTCGGTGTAAAACTTCATCGCGAAGCCACGAATATCACGCTCGGCATCTGCTGCCCCGCGTTCTCCTGCGACAGTACTAAAGCGAACAAACATCTCCGTTTTATTGCCCACTTCACTAAAAATTTTTGCGCAAGTGTACTTGGTGATGTCATTGGTGACCGTAAAAGTGCCAAATGCACCCGAGCCTTTAGCGTGCATCCGACGCTCTGGAATAACTTCGCGAACGAAGTTGGCCAACTTTTCATTCAACCATAGATCCTGCGTTAATAACGGACCACGCTGCCCAGCCGTTAAGCTATTTTGGTTATCCGGAACCGGAGCACCCGCATTGGTAGTTAACGGCGTAGGATCAAATGGACACTTTTTATCACTCATTCCATGACTCCTTCATGTTGAGGTTACAATGCAACAACTGCATCGTTAAGAATTAGCACATTATTGTGATAATTAGTAGGAATTCCGCCTCAATTACACGACTTGTTTGATGTGCGTCGGTAAAAGTTCCGCTGCCTCGGCATCGACCAAAATACGCAAATGAGCGTGCTGCTTCAGTGCCGAAGCTGGCAACTGCTCATCAATAGCACTGCTATATAGGCGTGCCATGATTTCGTACCCGAACCTGATTGGCGATAGCTATGAAGGCGGGCATTGGTTGGGTAGCTTTGCGATTCAAGCGCTGAACCAAGCGGCATTACAACCGTGAGGCACAAAAATGCCTCGTCGTTGTTCCCCTATTTGTTAATCACAAAAATTATTAAAAGGGGTTTCTTTAGTTGAAAAGCTAATGTACATTTAGACGTCCAAACGCCTAAACGTCTAATAATGTTGTCGCAATTCACTAAAGAAGAGGTTTTCAATGTCTAAGAGTTTTACGTCCTACCTAGCTGTGTCGATTGTAGGCGTCGCTGCTGCAGCAGCATCTCCACTGTCTTTAGCAAATCAGAATGAAGCCAAAGTTGAGCGTATTCAGGTCACGGGTTCGCACATTCGCCGTACCCACAATGAGGATGCTACACCGTTGCAAGTGGTGTCGGCGGAAGATATCGCATTAAGCGGAAAAGTTACGTTAACGGATGTGTTACGTGATTTAACGGTCAATACAGGCAATAGCTACGACGAGCAATTTACCAGTAGTTTTTCGGCTGGCTCAGCGTCGATTGCCTTACGTGGGTTGAGCCCCAAAAACACCTTGTTATTGGTGAATGGTCAACGGGTGTCAAACTATGGCTTTGCGTTGGGTACGCAAGATACCTTTGTCGATTTGAACGCCTTGCCACTCAGCGCCGTGGCGCGTATTGAAGTACTCAAAGACGGCGCCTCAGCCGCTTATGGTTCCGACGCGATAGCTGGCGTGGTCAACATTATTTTGCGGCGCGATCATCAGGGCACACAAGTTTCTGCTTCGGCAGGGACAGCCACAGAAGGCGGCTTGAATCAATACAGCGCGGGGATCGTGACGGGTTTCGGTTCGCTCAATGCTGATGGTTACAACATCACCCTGAGTCTGGATGCGTTGGAGCGTGACGAGCTGAATGCCAGTGAACGCGAGCTGACGCGTAGCGGCGATTTTCGTGATCAACCGGGTGGGCGTCTTGCGGGGTGGTCTACCCAAGGTGGCAACTATTTGGATGATCCGCAGCAACCACGGCCGTTTGCCGAGTGTCCCGGTGAATCAGAGCTACGCGACTGGAGTGATTTCACGCCTAATCGTGACGGTCAAGTTTGTGCGTTTAATGCGCAGCCCTACAATACCTTGCAACCCGAAGTGAGCCGTCGGCAACTGTCGGTGCAAAGTACGTATTTGGTCAACAGTGAGCTTGAATTGGTCGGTGAAGTTCTCTACAGCGATAACAAGTCCAGTCACACCTTTGGTGCGCCACTTAGCGTCGGCGCAGGTTTACGTGCCTACGACCGCGCAACGGGCACTTTAGTGAATATTCCGGTAGAGCTGCCAGTGGGTCACCCTGACAACCCCACCGACGCGCCATTGCCGTTTGAACATACCTTTTTTGATGTCGGTGCGCGATTGAAGTCCAATCATCAGATCTTTAACCGCTTCTTAGTTGGTGCTCGCTACTCTGGAAATGTTTGGGATGTTAATTTGAACGTCTTGCAGTCGCAGAGTCGTCAGCGTGAATACGCAAGTAATTTTGTCAATCGTTACACGTTCGAAGACTATTTAGCCAGTGGTGAGTACGATTTCTTTGGTGGTGAAAATAGTGCGGAGTCGATTGCTGCGCTGCGCATCGCAACTCGCCGTCCAGGGTTTTATCAACTGCAATCGGCTAACCTGACGGCCTCTCGCGTCTTGGCGTATTGGCCACATGGCGACGTAGGGTTTGCTACCGGAATTGATTGGCGGAACGAGCAAATGGATGCTGGCACATCTGAAGAGGTCTTGTCTGGTACCGAATTACGCCCGGCGATTAACTTGATAAATGGCGAACGCGAAGTGATTGCCGGTTATGTCGAACTTGATCTTCCTTTAGCTGCCGGACTGAATGTGAATACTGCCGTGCGCGCAGATTCCTACGATGATTTTGGTAGTGCGGTTTCGCCAAAAGTATCGGCCTACTACTTACTCAATGACGCATGGTTGTTCCGTGGTTCATGGTCACGCGGCTTCCGCGCTCCGGGATTGCCAGAAATCTCACAAAGTAACACCATTAGTTATGGTTCTGTCATTGACCCAAATGATCCGGTTGAACCGGGCGTGCGCCGCGGTTTTACGCAATTGCGCAGCGGCAATGCTGATTTAGAGGCAGAGCGTTCAACCAACGTTAATTTTGGCGCCGTCTGGTCACCGACGCGCGCGTTCAGTGCCGCCATTGATTACTTCAAAATTGAACAAGACGACATTATTTCGCCAGACAATGCCCAGTACATTATCAACAATGAGGCAGCGTTTGCGGATCGTGTGCAACGCGATGAGGCAGGGCGCTTGCAGATCATTACCAATCAATATGCCAACCAAGGAACGCGCACAGTATCTGGCATCGACGTGGACTTAAGCTATCGCTTTGCAGCCTTTGGTGGAGCAGCTGAAATTGTCTCGAATTGGTCGCATTTGCTAGATTACGAGCAAGCATTAGTGGTCGGTGTAACGCCGATTGATGGTGCTGGTAGTAACCAGTTCGGTGCACTGCCAAGTTGGCAAGGGCGTACCGTGGCCAAGTGGCAGCGGAACCATTGGACGCTCGCACTCAGTGCTGATTACACCCATAGCTACCAACAGCGCGTTGCGACTGCATCGAGTAATCCAGGGCTGCGGCCAGAAGTCAGTAGCTATACCGCATTGAATACCAAAGTCAGTTACGCGGGATGGCAGGACACAGTGGTCAGCGTCACCGTACAAAATCTAGCCGATCGTCAGCCGCCCTTTGACCCAGCAGCAGGCGCGTACTTTTACGATATCACTCAGTACAATGCGCGCGGCCGCTCCATTGATGTAGCTGTGAGCTATCAATTTTAAGCACAATTGACGAGCTAGATCTGAGTCGATTGAGTTGATAGATCTCTCTAAGCTTACGCGGTCAATTATTTAGTAAAAAAACTATCGCTTTGATAGTCCTGTTATGTGGCGCACCCGACAGGAGTCGAACCTGTGACCTCTGCCTCCGGAGGGCAGTCACGGGTTCGGTGGTAAATCGTTAAAGCTAGGCGTGGCAAGGGGTTAAGCGGTGTTGTGGCTTTTAATTTTGCGTCGAAATCGACACTTTTGAGACCGTTTAATGACAAAATTGGTCACAGGATACCGACTCTGAAATTTCAATTTTTGACCTTTGCCTCGCGACAAAAAATTTTGAACCTTCCGAAAAACCTGAGTTTTTAGGTGGAAAAAATTCCACCTTTAAACTGGACTTTGGGTACGTAGAGTAGCCTATGATTTAATCATTTCAATATGAGGGACATGGTAATGAAAACCACAAAAACTCATGGCAACAAACGAGAGCGCTTTGTTCCAAATATCGAGAACTTTAAAACCAGCCTTCGGTACGAGGGGCTCAAGATGAAAGAGCTTCCTTAAGTTTGTTATAAGCTAGCCGATGCCTTTCCTCACTCATTTTTTCAAGGTTATTCAGTTTCCAACGAACAGCAGGCAACTGCTGAACATTGGCAAGTCCGAGTAATGACCAATCCGGTTTGCGTGACTTAAACGTCAAAAGAAAGGACCTCTCCTCGTCAGTAAATGCCGCATGCATGCGCTCTACAATTTCCTCGCGCGCAGCCACAAGCTCGGCTAATGGGATATCATTGTCCGCCATCGACTTAAACTCCCCTTCATAGAGGCCGGTAATATCTTTAAATTTAGGTCGTAATAATTCTGAAATAGGGCGCGGGTGGCTGAGCGTATAAACAATTAACGCTTTACGTATATCATCCGTGAGGCCTTCATTATCCAAGAGTAGTTTGACGTCAAACAAGTCCCTAGGATGTTGCCGATCGAGAGCGGCGCAAATTTTACCAGCATAGAGGTCGGCAAAACTGACCACTGAAATTTCCGCGAACCCGAATTCATTTTCAATCGCTTCAGTAACACTCAAAGCGGTTGATTCGTAGACCGTTCCTCGAAGAACAGGTGACAGCTCTATTTTTATCTGAACCTTTCTACCGCCAACATCACGCTCCACCAATAAACGGAGCGCGTCCTTTTTAACTTCAAATGAGCGTATGACAGTAACATCTTGCAGCTTTGCTGTGAGGTTTCCCGCTATTTGCTCTAGGTGACTTGTGATTGTTTGAAGTGCCTCATCCCGATCCATCATAGGTAAAAAGACGAGGTCAATATCAACGGACAACCTTGGAAAATCTCTGACAAATAGGTTAATCGCTGTACCGCCTTTGAGCGCAAAACAGTCATGAGCAGCAACAAATGGTAGCACCTGCATAAGCAACTGAACCTGGCGATAATAAATACTATTTCTATCCATGATAATTTACATCTCCTTGGGAACCGTAATTTGCCATTTGTTTTCTAGGCGACCATTTACCGCTACGACTCTCTTACCTGCTCCTAAATCGTAATCCTCTGACTTCAAGTATTTAAACCAGGGCTGTTGATTGCGCTCCGCTAGCCAAAAGAATAACCGTTTCACTTTTACATTAAGACAGTTCTTTAGCAGCGTATCTAACTTCCGGGGGGATAAGTTATGTAACCCCTCAAGCAGCGCATCAGCATGCTCAAAACTTACATGCTTAGGCACCTCATTAATTATTTCCAGATAAGCTTTTTCAACACATGAATACGTTATTTCCGGCAAGCCTTTTGCCCATTCATAATGACGAAACACACTTTGATCAAGCAGTAATGACTCAGGCCACAGGCGCTTCGTGCCATGCCATGCAAAAGTAGCTCCCACATCTATCTTATTAACCCATGCAGGGAGCTTACCGGGAGAGTATAAGTTAATTACAGGATTACCACGTTTATTTACGAAATGGCTTACGCCGTTTACCGCTAACGCACTCAACCCACCGACATGAACAGGCAGCTTAGCCATTTGTTGCAGTGAAGCGACCACGCCCTGCCAAGTCGGGCGGGCTTCATCTCGATAATAAACACCGGGAACGGCTACGACTAAGGCTCCTCTTCGAACGGCATTGTCGATGTAATGCAAACTTAACCCCTGCTCTTGTAGCCAACGTTTCGTTGCGACCATACCAAGCGGAAGTTTTTGTTTTAGCGTTTTTCCTGCTTCGTGATTTAGCATGTGATGCTCTTTTAGGTTCACAATATTAGTTATATACGTTAATTATTGACGTGAACTCGACATTAATCAAACTAATTTGGTTTGACAATAAAGCTAAACACGTCGATAAACAACGTATATTTGTTGCTTTTCAAACTGATTGAGCTCAATAACATCGTGCAGCCGACATAAATAGTGCAGCCGACATAAATAGTGCTCATTTAGCTGTATGCTTTCGCGGGGTATATACACTACAGACCTTATTCCAAAAGACCTGTAACTCAAAGATGTTCTCCAAAGTACCGAATGTTTGTTAGACTGGCACTCAAGTTTTCCTGATGCGCAAATATCACATGGCCAGAATCGGTAGAAATGATCCATGCTTTTGTGGCAGCGGTAAGAATTTCAAAAAATGCTGTATAGACGCTGTAGGCAAGCAGCATAATGAAATTTACGACGAGCTAGAGCAAACGTTAGCCATGATCCCCAATCTTTCCCTCGATGAGCTTAACTTAGTGGCTGAGCGAATGATGAATGATCGGAATAATAAACCTGTCGACGATTTCTGTGGTCTTTCACCCAACCTGATGCAGAATTGGCTTTACGCGCCAATGAATCAGTTGCAAGGGCGTACGGTTGAGACGCCGACTGTATTCAGCCATTGTCCGGTTGTGCGTTACTTAGAGCTAATAATTAATGTAGCTATGGAAAACGGTGGTAAGTTTAAAGCTACATCGAAAGGGAATTTACCAACGTTTATTGTGAAGCAAGCCACTGAATTTTGGTCTGAACTGCCCACGTCCGATTACCTAACACATATCAGCATAAGCGAGTTCGCCGGTGCAAACGTTTCGGTTTGAAAGTTTATAAGTTTAAGCACTCAACCATCAGGTGGAGTTCGTTCCAGCTGCGCATAACAGCGGTTTAAGCTGATGTCATGAGTTTCATCAGGCGAGGATTCACAAATAGCTTCTCCTTACCTGAAGTTGTCTCTTCTAATATGCCAATTTCAACGAGCTGTTTAAGGTAAACCGAAGCGGTTTGACGCTTGGCTATTTCGCGTTCCACTAAATTACTAATTCGACAATAAGGCTGCTCAAAAATCACTTGAACAAGCTCATAGCTGTATATTTTCGGTAACTGCTCGCGAATCCTGTTTGTAGTCTGCTCCATTAACGCTCGAATAGCAGCGATCTTCTCACAAGTCCAAAGCGACGTTTGCTCAACACCACGCAACATGAATACCAGCCAGTCTTCCCAGTTTTGTTTCTGAGTTACTTGATTCAGTAATCGGTAGTAATCTTGCTTGTGCGCAACAATGTAACGGCTAAGGTACAATATCGGCAGTGTCAAAAGCTTCTGCTCAATCAAATAGAGGACATTTAGAATTCTGCCAGTACGGCCATTGCCATCATAGAAAGGGTGAATGGCTTCAAACTGATAGTGGCTCACCGCCATTTTTATCAGCGGATCGATAGTATCGGTACTGTGCAGAAACTGCTCCCAGTTACTGAGTAAATCGCGAATAACCTGTTCGCCAACCGGTGGTGTATAAACCACTTCATTTGTGGTGTGATTACCAATAATGGTGCCAGGTAGCTTCCGTAATTCCATCGCCGTAGTCTTCAACGTACTACACACTTCAATGGCTGTTGTGGTACATAGAGGTTTGTGCTCTAACTGCATGAAGCCTTGATAAAGTGCTGTGCGATAACGAAGCGCTTCTTTGGTTGCTTGATCAGCACCGCTGTCTTGTTGTGCATATCGAAATAGCTGATCGGTTGTGGTGACAATATTTTCAATCTTCGAACTGTCTTTAGCTTCTAACAGAGGAAGCAAATTGATCAGCATACTTTGATTAGGGAGTAGCGCGCCAGCTTGTTTCAATTCGGCAAGCGCAGCGCGAGCAGAGATGCATGCTTTCAATACATCGCGCGTTTCGATGAGCTCTAATTTTGGCGGTAACACCGGCAAATCGTTATAGGGTTGGTCAGCTCGCCACGTCATCTTTAAATTCCTTGAAAATTTAGACACACTGTGATGTTAGTTGCAGTGTATGTCGATTCTATCGACACGACAAGTTTATTTGTCGATTATTTATTGCTTTATCGACATGGTGGGTTTCTCAAGTATGTACAGAATATGTAGGTGATGATGGGTATCACAGGAGTGGAGCTGGATTTCCTATTTAAAATGACCTTGAATATTACAACTAATCACTTTATCAATGCATGTGTAATGTGGGGGGATAATCCCCCACAATAAGTAAAATAAATGAGAGAGGAAAAATGGATTCTGGTGTTTTAAGTGGGATCATTGGTGGTGTTATTGCAGTAGTTATTTGCAGCATTGTTTCTGCAAAGGTGAGACTGTAAAAGATTTTGTGTAAATGGCTAGTTGCACTGTTAAATCCGATCCTGGTACATAATCTCGAACTGCGCCATGGCCGGTTTCCAGTTGCGTATGGGCATCGTCCACTTTTTTGAAGCCTGATGCAAGGCCAAGTACAACACTTTCATGACCGCTTCATCATTCGGGAACGAACGGCGAGTTTTGGTGATTTTTCGCAGTGACGCGTTCAGCGACTCAATCGCATTGGTGGTATAGATAGCTTTGCGTATCTCGACTGGGTAGTCGAAAAACACGCTTAAACGCTCCCTGTTCGCGCGCCATGAGCGGCTGATGGTGGGATGCTCAGCGTCCCATTTTACAGCGAAGTCTTCCAACGCTTGCTCCGCTTCAGCGCGAGTGGCCGCGCCATAAATGAGTTTTAAATCAGCGGCAATAGTCTTGCGCTGTTTCTAGTTTACGTACCGCAGCGAGTGACGAATTTGATGTACGATACACAGTTGCACTTGAGTTTTCGGGTAAACCGTCTCAATCGCTTCCGGGAAGCCTTTGAGGCCATCGCAACAGGCAATGAATATGTCATCGACGCCGCGGTTTTTGAGCTCGTTCTGCACAACGCCAGAATCACGACTGCGAACCACCAGACAGTCCAAATAAACTACAGGGTATAGCTTTCCTGTGCTGCCAGGCTTTGACTTCATCCATCACCGCATTGATCACCTGAGAAATGAACGCGGGTGAAACTTCGACATCACCGTTGGTGCTGCGAACCGTTTTCTTAGTTTTGCCGTTGCGAGAGTTGTCGCTGTTGTTGCCGGCTGAGTCATTTGGTGCGTAGCCTAAATGAGCTTCCATTTCAGCCTCTAGCACCCGCACTGCCACCTTCTTGGTAAGCTGTTTGAGTAGGCCGGCTTCGCCTAAGATGTCTTCTGGGGAATCACAGCCATCAAGCAGCTGATCGATAAACTGGTCCCAATGTGGTCCCATAAAACATTTAGTTAGCGGACACTATCGCTTTGATATTCCTGTTATATGGCGCACCCGACAGGAGTCGAACCTGTGACCTCTGCCTCCGGAGGGTACCCCCACGAAACTGGATTAAATCGGGGTAAACTCCAAAAACCGGTGCTATTAGGTATGACGTGGCCTGCAGAGCGATTTCAACGAGGCCATTTAGCCAGATAGCAAGCCTATTGCCCCACGTAACAAATCAAAACGCTGCAAAACTTGCCACATTTTACTATGCCAAAATGGACATTTAGCCAGAAAAACACCCAACTTTACCGGCCCAGATACTGATTTAAGCCTCCTTTAACCCTAAAAATGACAGTTCAGAAAGTACCTGGTTCTATGTGATAGAATAATTATCGAAGGCAATTAAAACTAACTTACATTTAGACCGCATGGCCCCTCGAGGCACTCGTGTGGGAACTTTTATTGTCCGCTCGCCACTAACTGAATTCAAAAGATACAAGTTATGACATGATGAAAGCCTATTTACTGCTCGTCGTTTTAACGTTTTTAAGCGCTCCTGCAGCCGCCGCTAATGAGCGGTATTACCGCGAGGATGGAACTGAAATCCGTTATTATTTGGATAATGCTGACGCCGAAAACTTGTTGGTTATATTCCAAGGTTCTGACTGTAACAGTGTCCGCCATATGAAATCGGTCAATACGATATGGGAAGCATTCGATACAGATTCGGCGCTACTAACCATAGAGAAATACGGTATCGACGACAGCTTAGCTTACGCTTCCGGCGAACGGGATGACTGCCCCGCTGACTATCTTCAGTACGATACAATGGCACAACGAATTAACGATGGAGTTCAACTCATTGAGGCTTTGAGGTCTTCCTATCGTGAAATTACCTTAGCAGGCGGCAGCGAAGGCGGCTCCATTGCCATCGGCGTCGCTTCACAAATCTCAAACTTCCATGCAGTGCTCGCGTTAAATTCATGCTCATCCAGCTTCCAACATGACGTGGAGTTTAGCATCCAACAGACCGTTCCGACGGAGCACCTTGATGAGGTTCTGACCGGCTTCCGGCAATTCGTAAAACAAATAAAGAATAGTGATGAGCCGTTTCCGGTTGAAGTGAGCGGTCACGGTTATGCGTTCTGGAAGGATGCTCTAGCGCGAGACTTGCTCCAACCACTTAGAGAAATCGACGCGCCTGTGCTCGTCATGCAGTCGGCAGATGATAAAAGTGTGGACCCCGAACGAACCCGGCAAGAGGTTGAAGAAATTATTGCCGGTGGCGCAACAAACGTAGAATTGGAAATGATGCTGGGACTTGACCAGGGTTTTCGTTATTCAAGCGATACATCCAGATTACGGGAGAAAATCGAATAAGCCGCCACATTAATAAAGACCAAGTCGTTTTGTTAGGTGGTTTAAGATGAATTATGCATCCCAATTAATGACGTTTCTTATGAAATAATTAAGTGAAGAGTACTTGTACCTATCATCACCTGACATAGGCTAGAAAGTAATCCGAAGGTGTTCATTCGTTGAGGTTGAGTCTAAGGTCCAACCCGCCGGTGACTGAATAATAGATTGACCAAATTGCAGCTTTAAATCGTTCATGCTTTCTAAAGCATCAATGGTGATTATGGGTGATTGACTCCAGAAGCTGTATGTCACTTCGCGCTCCCCCAGTTTACGCATGTCGGCAAGTACTGGTGCGTTGCGAACATCAATCATGCTGTCCGGCATGGTTAATTGGAACGTTTCTGCATTTGGCAGGAACAGCAAATTCTCCTCAAGTTGATGAAAGCCCTTGTCACCGCCAAAAAAAGACATAGGGAGCTCTGCACGACCGTCATTTATGACCACACTCAGGGTGATATCTAACCGATACGGGTACGAGGCTTCAATATCCGCTACCGTAACGAGGTCAGATGTAGTCGTTTGCGCGCGAGCCATATAGTCAGAGAAGCCATGCTGCGCGATGACGTCATTAAATCGCGCAATTGCTTCTTCGGTCGAAATACCAAATATCTGCACGGCTAACTCGTATGGCGTTTTGCCCTGTTCGATTGCGTCGCGCCAGTTGTTGTCTGAATCAGAGAAGTCACTAACAAGATCTATCAAAAGCGCTCCGGTGACATAGGCAGAAGAGCGGATTGCAAAGGTGGTATCAAAGAGTTCTGGGAAATTGTTGGAAAAGTTGTTGAGATTATCGCGGTAATGTCCTGCTGAACTTGCTTGAATACCCACCCAATGCGCAGTTCCTTCATAGCGTTCTACGTCACCGAGATAGACTGAGACTTCCGAGGCGATGACTTCGCTTAACGCCACTCGAACGGTTAGCCAATCGCGGATATCCTCCTCCTCGCGGCTTTCATGTGCTTGTTTTGCAAGAGCGAACTGCAACTGAAGCATGGCGCGAATTTCAGCTTCATCAAGGTGTTTAGGGTCAAGGAATTCAGAGCGACCAACGTCTGCAAACTCGGCTCTCTGATAACCATGAAAAGCTTCATGTAAAAGGGTGTCACGGCGGTCAGTGGCGTCATCCCCGCTACCTACGCGAACAGCGGTAGCGACCTGGTTGTTTGGTAGAGGGTAGTTAATATCGAAAGGGAAGTCGGTTAAATTCGGTAAACGTTCGGAGTAGTAATAGTAATTAGCTGCTAATTTTTGCTCACCAGGTATAGGCTCCTTTGTCGTATATAAAACGGCTTGACCCTCATGGTTATAGACAATAAATGGCGTGTTCTCGGCCCAAAAACCTGGCCAAACCGAGGCAAAGTGACGATGTGATTCTTGTGTCGTTGTCGCGAACTGAAGCAATTCCTTTTGCGTTTCGTTTTGCTGTCCAGCGTCGTGTTCTGCTACAGGCGCGAGCGATACGGTCACCGCGAATAGAAAGTGAGTGAGCATGATGTTCCTTTTCTGCTTCAAGTGGAATGGCGGAGGAGTTCCGCTCAACCAAAAAATTAATCCGATGCGTTGCTACTAAGCATCTTTACCACTAAAAATAGCGACACGTCAAAAGTAAGCGTAACTAATAGCACACATTAACGGTAATTTGTTTTCTTGGGTGGGTCAATTTTGTTGGCCATTTAACCGGCCAAGTAATTGTCGCTGAGGTGGATCAGTTTTATTCCGTTGCCGCCATATTCATGCTTAGTGAGATATTCCACGGCAGTAAATGGTCTAGATCATCGCCATGGCTTATCAGTGGCAATTGCTTGAACAGAGCCATGAGGTAATCCACCGGCATGAGGCCGTTGGCTTTGGCGGTTTCAACCACGCTATAGAGTATGGCGCTGGCTTGTGCACCACCGCGTGATTTTGAGAACAGCCAAGCTTTGCGGCCAATAACGAACGGTTTAATGGCGCGTTCTGCACGATTGTTGTCGATAGCGACAGCGCCGTTGGCTAAATAAATCTGTAACTTGCTCCATTGCCCGAGCGTGTAATGAATGGCTTTACCGAGCAGCGACTGGTTATTGACGCTAAGTGCTGACTTGTCGAGCCAGTCTTTAAGTTTATTCATGATTGGCAGCGACAGCTCTTGCCGGGTTGCATGCTTGGCTTCAATGGTGTAGTCGCGAATGCGCTGCTCTATACCATAGAGCTTTTGGATAAAACTCAACGCTTGGTCAGCTTTACCGGTTTTATTTTTGCCTTGTACGGCCTTGGCTTCAATAAACTTACGCCGAGCATGCGCCCAACAACCAGCAAGCTGTGCATCGGTTTTCTCATAGCCTTGATAACCGTCCACTTGCAACGGGCCTTGGTAGCCTTGCAAAAAGTGAACTGGATGTGAGCTGCCACGACCATCTTGGTAGTCGTACAAAACGATATTGGGTGATCCGTCGGGTTTAGGTTTGTCGGTGCCACAACCATACACCCACATGTAACACTTGGATTTATCGACATCGAGCACATTCACCGTCGTTTGTGAATCACATCCATGTGATTCACCCCTCACGGGGCCAGCAGAGCTGTCCAAAACTGTTCCTACAGTTTTGTCATCCGCCCACAGCATCGGTTGCTCAAGTAGTATGTCATGCATTCGCTGGTGCACCGGCCTGAGCTTGTCACTCACTTTTAAGAGCCAACGGCTCATGGTTTGGCGATTCAGTTCAATACCGAACTGCTTAAATAAGGCTTCTTGGCGATAAAGCGGTAAGCCAAACTGGAACTTGGCACTAATAATTTGTGCAAGTAAACTTGGGCTGGCAATGCTCTTGGGTAAAATGCTTAGCGGCACCGGTGCGATTTTAATGGTCGTTTCAGTGCCGTGCTTTTCGCATAAGCGGCAGCTGTATTTCGGCCGCACGTGGCGCAGCACTTTAATGGTCGCCGGAATAAATTCAAGCTCTTCGCTGGTTTCTTCACCCATACGGTGCAAGTCATGGCCACAGCAATCGCAGACTTTATCTTCGTCAGGAATATCGTGAAGCACGTCTTCACGCGGCAATGAAGCATCAATGCTTGGCCGGCGTGTTTTCTTACGCGTGTAAGTAATGGTTGCGTCAGCGGCGATTTCATCTACTTCAGGTTCAAGCAATGCTTCAAGTTCGTTAAACAACGAGCCTTGACCAGGTAAACCTTCCGTACTCGCGGCAAAACGCTTTTGTAGCGATAATTGCCATTGCTCCATCATGTGGCGTAGCTTTTGCTGTAACCCTTGATTTTCAGATTGCAGTTTGAGAACCATTTTTTTCAGGCTCTCAACATCATCTGGAAGTGGCTTTTTATCGTGTGTTTTCATGGGGCACATTATACCCCATCTACCTGCTGTAAACCGCTATTTTAAAGGGTTCTCTTAGACCGATTGGTGTTCGATCATCAGCTGTTATGCAGGATCCTTATAAGGCTATTAAGCGATCATATGGTGCTGTTAAAATGCAGCGGTTGATGGCCTTTCATGAGCGTAATATCAAGGCCTTCAAGTAGCCATTGCCACTGTTGTGGTGACAGGTTTAACACACTGCCGTTGAGCTTACGCGGCCACTTAAACTTGTTTTTCTCAAGGCGTTTGTACCACAAGCAAAAACCGGTTTTATCCCAGTACAGTGCTTTGACTTTGTCGCGCTGGCGATTACAAAATACAAACAGCGCACCGCTAAACACCGGCAGCTCCATTTCGGCTTCAACAATGGCACTGAGGCCATTGATACTTTTCCGAAAATCCACTGGCTGCTTGTACAAATAAATCGCCGATGGCTCTACGAACATTTTCATGCAGCAAGCGATTTTACTAACTGCGCCAACCAATGTGGCTCAACGTGCAGCGGCAAGGTAAGTGCTAGGCCGCCATAATTTAGCGTCAGCGAATGATGGTTAGTCTGCATCACTTGTTGCGCTTGCACAAAACCGTTATCGTTTTCCTCGAGCAGCTCACGACGACGCTTACTAAAGTACGCTGGGTTTAAATCTCGTTCTGCACAAAATGCTGCTTGGGTTTGACCGCTTTGCTCAAATGCTTCGAACAGTTCAAGCCATTGGGCATGGCTGCGATGGGTACGACTCATAAATCACCTCGTTAGTTGAAACGTGGTGATAAATTAGGCCATCTGCAAAAACATGCCTAGGTGTGGTTGCTGTTACGGTTACGATATTGGGGCTCGATTACGTTTAGGAAATGTAGTCGCTACACTAATCCAACTTTGTCGTCAGCGAGGCGCTCCAGCACGTATTTATTGCATAAACGGCGGCGAGTTTGCAGGCCAAATGATAGCCCTCTGGGCTTATGCGAACAAAGTGAAGCTAGCCTTCTCGCGTCTAGGCAAGCCGACTGACAATGCGTATATCGTGTCACTAAACGGAAGTTTTCGTGATGAATGTCTTAACTGCCACTGTTTCGAATCACTAACCGATGCTAAATTAAAAATCGAAGCTTGGCGGGATGACTATAACAAGAGTTGCCCTCACCGGGCTTCAAATAATCTGCCACCCTCGCAGTTTGTGGCATCCGTTGGAAATTGAACAGCTCAATTCATTCAGCGAGTGGTTTTAATGATGGGGGCCTGTCAAAGTCGCGAATGTCGAGAGAAAATACCATGAAGTTTTTCTCAGCTAATCGTTGTAAACCGACAGGCCCCAGTCAGCTTTCTTAGCTACTTTAGAGGGCCTAGCTTCTCCTTGAGAATAAAAGGTGTCTAGAATGCTCAGACCTTATCGTGCGCAGCTTTCTGATTGTGCCAAACAACATATTGCTCTTAAATATCAACCAAAAT